>CAVJEY010000283.1:513-2009 GCA_963648745.1 Christensenellaceae bacterium Phil1 | reverse complement strand
TACTGCCGTATTCCGTATCTATATCCCTGAACATATATATCCTTTCACAAATCAGCGCTGTCATTCATATACTGTAATATGCGAGCTTTGTCGAGCATATTTCAATGGTTATTACATTACAGTGAAACTGAATTTCAATAGTATAACTATTATACCACAGAGGTATATTTATGGGTAAGCAAAAAAGAAAAACAAAAAAAATGAATAAATGCTGCTGTAATAATTATTATCAGCTTGGAATAGTTATGGTCATTCTCGGTACAGTAACTATCTGTGCTTTTTTCCTGCCTATGAAATTCTGGATACTGCTCCTTGGGGGTGTGCTTGTGTACTGTGGAATAAAATTATACAGAGAATAGCAGCAATGAATAAACCGCGATTCAAAATCTGTGGATAACTTTATATTGACAAAGAAATTAAAACCGCATACTCCTTAAATTTCAATGCTTGCACACGTTTACACTATTCACAGGCAAGCTTGGATAAAATTGTATACAATCTCTCGGATTCTGTGGGAAAAGTGTGGCAATGTTGAAAACAAGAGAGTTATGCTCTGTGGACAACTTTTAGAAAATATGCAAAACCCTCCGTCTTTCTATGCATTGTTTACATTAATTTCAAAGTACAAATATGCTTATTTTCAAACATAATTTGCTCATACCATATCTTGTGTTCTCAGATTATTACAAACAGGTAAAACAGCCATTCTGCTGATACCGTTTACATATAGTGCAATCTATATATTGTTCGCCTGTGATACCAGAAAACACTGTTTCCCGAATGCAGATTTCCCTGTCAGACTTTAACTCAGCCCGAAAATTCGTATAGCCATCCGTTATATCAGGATTCCAGACGTTTTTCTTTTTTTCTGATACTCCCATACATAACAAGGCACATGGCAATCTGCACAACAGTCGAGCAAGGCGTTGCAAGCCCTATATGAAACAGTGTGGCTCCCTGCAGGCTGCTCATAATAAACACCGCCGGCACTCTGACTCCAAAAGCTCCGATTATACCCTGTATCATTACAAACAGAGTTTTTTCATGACCGTTAAAAAATCCTACAAAACAGAACAGAAACGGAGTAAGCATACAGTCTATGGCATATGCTTTGAGATACATATGTGAGGCTGCAATAACTGCCGTGTCTTTGGAAAACACAGCGCCTGCCAGATCCCCATGGAAGAACGAAAAGTATCCCATTATGATACCTGCAGCCACTGCTGTCGCTATGCCGTACCACAATGCTCTGTTTGCTCTTTCGTGCCTGCCTGCTCCCATATTCTGCGCCACAAAAGCCGACATTGACTGCATATATGCCGATGGCACCAGCATTATAAATACGCATATTTTCTCTGCAACACCTACGCCTGCTGAAGCTGTAACTCCCATGGTGTTTACCACCATCTGAATTACAAGAAACGATATTCCAACCAGCAGATCCTGAAGCGCAATAGGAACACCCAGTTTCAATTCGGTGCCTATCAGAATTCTGT
>CAVJEY010000283.1:0-503 GCA_963648745.1 Christensenellaceae bacterium Phil1 | reverse complement strand
GTCAAATTTAAGATCTTCTTTTGTCAATTCAAACGGCAGCTGTTTTTTGCGTATAATCAGAATTGATGCAATAACGCTGATTGCCTGCGACAGTGCAGTTGCAAGCGCGGCTCCTGCAGCTCCCATCCCGAATACCGCAACAAACAGCAAATCCAGTCCGATATTGGCAAAGCATGCAATTACAACTGTAACAAGAGGTGTTCTGGAATCACCTATTCCTCTGAATATGCTTCCTAAAACGTTATATCCCACAATAAAAACAATCCCCGCACCGCATATCCTTATATATGCCGCAGTCTGCGAAAAAGCCTCCTCCGGAGCCTGCATAAGCCCTGACAGAAGGCCTGCTCCCGCTACAAGAAACACAGTCAGTACAACCGCAAACACCGCAAATATGCATATACCGCTTCCTACGGCTCTGCCCGCTTCCCTGCTGTTTCCCTCGCCTATCTTCTTGCCTACAAGGATAGTTATTCCCATTGCAAGCCCCGTTATAAGGCCGG
>CAVJEY010000282.1:0-2023 GCA_963648745.1 Christensenellaceae bacterium Phil1 | reverse complement strand
GGTAAAGATGTTGATTTCTCAGATGAAATCGCAATTTACAAGAGCGCGGTCAAAGACCAGACAGCCTGCCTTAAAGCAGATATGGCAGATGAAACAAAAGCCATGGGCAAGCTTGCGGAAATGATAAAATAATGTAGTCAGGCAAGCCGGGACAGCTGCATAGCAATATTAGATGAGGAATATCGGTAAAATGATATTCCTCAAAATTTTTGCCGTCTGAAACGGCAGGAATAAATAATCGTTTTGCTTGTTGCCGCCGCTCAAAACTGATATAATGGCAGGGTGTGAAAAATACAGACAAAATTCAGCAGGCGAAAGGATATATATGATAGGTTTAGGCACGATAATCAACACAGGGGCAATAGTGGCTGCGGGTATTCTGGGAGTCGCTCTCAGGAGATTTTTTCCCGAAAAAGTGCAGGACACTCTGATGAAAGCTGCAGGTGTGTGCGTACTGTTTATAGGGATAGGAGGCACAATGGAGGAAATGCTTGTTTTTGAGGACGGGCATCTTGTGACTTCGGGCAGTATGATGATGATATTAAGCTATGCGCTGGGAGCGCTGGCAGGAGAATTTATAGATATCGAAAAAGGCATTGAAAACTTCGGCATATGGCTTAGAAAAAAGACGGGAAGCGAGGGTGACAACAGGTTTCTTGACGCATTCCTTACGGCTTCGCTTACTGTGTCGATAGGAGCAATGGCGGTTGTCGGAGCGCTGGAGGACGGGCTTACAGGCGATTATTCGCTGCTGGTTGCCAAAGCGATTCTCGACTTTATAATCATAATGATTATGGCCGCCTCCATGGGCAAGGGCTGCGCTTTTGCGGCGATTCCTGTTGCTGTATTTCAGGGCAGCATAACCGCTGTTGCCGGGCTGCTTGAGCCGATAATGACGCAGCAGGCGATTTCAAATCTGTCGTTTACAGGTTCGATGCTGATTTTCTGTGTGGGAATAAACCTTGTATGGAATACAGGTATTAAAGTGGCGAATATGCTGCCGGCAATAGTGTTTGCGGTTGCATTTGCATTCATAATGTAGGAGGGAGAGCCTATGAGTTACAGAGAACTTGTTACAGAACTCAGACTTGAAGGAAGAGTTATTGCCGTTACCAGAGTTTCTTCACAAAATGAGAAATTAAATGATGTGGGAGGCTGTATTTACAGGCAGCTTGACAGGGTGCTTGCGGGAGAGACTCTGGTGCTTGGCAAAGGCT
Source organism: Christensenellaceae bacterium Phil1 (assembly GCA_963648745.1). GTDB lineage: Bacteria > Bacillota > Clostridia > Peptostreptococcales > Anaerovoracaceae > UMGS973. The sequence continues at coordinate 806 of CAVJEY010000282.1, read as the reverse complement.
CGTGCAGCTGCGCGGGGTTTGACCACAACAGCGGCCTCAGAGACGAAAGACCGATGATACCGGGCGGCTTCGGAGTGTTTTTATCAAAAGGGTCAGATCAGATGTGGACTCCGCCGGGAGAAAGATTCAAGTGCGACCCGCAGACTGCCGAGGCTATGTTTGACAGCCTGCCCAAAAATGTAATGAACGGATTTGACGCCATCAGGTTTGAAGCCTATAGAGAAGATATGAAGCCTGATCTGGTTGTGATTCTTGCGGATGCCGATCAGCTTTCGGCTCTTTTGGTGCTGCATGGCTATCACAGGGGAGAATACGACAGCGCTGTTGCTACGACGGCATCAGGCTGTGCGTCAATGCTCAGAATACCGTTTGCAGAGATGAAAAAAGAAAGACCTAAGGCCGTAATAACGGCTACAGATCTTGCGCAAAGACATTTTGTGGACGAAAACCTGCTTGCTCTGTCTGTTGCAGGCAGTGACTTTGAAAGAATGCTTTCGGCCACCTCAGAATGTTATTTCCATTCTCCGGTATTCAAAAAGATAAGAGCCAGAATCCACAAAGATCAGGCTTATGAAGAAAAAAGATTTTCGATACTTGCATAATATGCACAAACGCCGATGCCGGCAGCAAAGAAAACAGAAACCGGTCAGAAAGCAGCCGGGTGTACGAAAATCGGCAACTTACTGTGATTCATGGCAAGTATGGACTTTACAAAGTTTTAACATTTACTTTATAATAGACTTAACAGAGACGATATATTGTATAGCCCGAGAGAAAAGAAAGGAAATTGTACGATGTCTATACGA
>CAVJEY010000281.1:0-2062 GCA_963648745.1 Christensenellaceae bacterium Phil1 | reverse complement strand
ACTCAACCTGCGTAGGCGAAGGACCGTTTACTGTTGAGATGTCAGGCGAGGAAGCCGAGGCTCTGAGAAGTGCCGGAGGCGAATACGGTGCTGCTACCGGCAGACCCCGCAGAGTCGGTGCTTTTGACATACCGGCATCAAAATACGGTGTCAGAGTACAGGGAGCGACCGAAATAGCTCTGACAAAGCTTGATGTACTGTCATATATGGACAAAATCCCTGTATGCACCGCCTATGATATTGACGGCATCAGAACTACAGTATTTCCTACAGGGCAGCGCCTGCTTCGCGCAAAGCCTGTCATCGAATATCTGCCGGGATTCGGCGATGTTTCAAAGTGCCGCAGCTATAACGAGCTGCCTCAGGCTGCAAAGGACTATATCGCATATCTCGAAAAGGCTGTAGACTGCAAAATCACCTATGTTTCCGTAGGCGCAGGCAGAGATGAATATATCAGACTATAGTCTTGGAAACAGAAAGGCTGCCGCATCGGATAAAAGCACTTTATCCGATGCAGCAGCTATTATTTTACTGTCTTATTTCATATACCGAACACTCCCTGCACGACCACAGCGATGCCGGAGCCTGCAAGCTCAATCTCCGTTGTTTTCTCATCTTCAAAAATCACCAGAAGCTGACAGCCGTTTTTAAGATTCAGCTGCTCGCCGTCCACAGTAATATGCGCATATTCGCCACGCAAAAACACTCCTGCAAAGCCGCTCCGGTATTCACCCCGCGGTAAAAGGGTAATCTTTTTTGTTTTTTCATCAAGCCCTACCGCCTCCATGAAGCCTTCTCCGCCTTTTTGGAGCATCAGATTGTAGTCTGTAACCTGCCCGTAGCTTACGGTGTTTTCCCCGCCGTCAAAAGCATCACACTCATAGGGTTTGAGAAAAATCTCCCTGTCATTGCCGTAGACAAGCCTCGCACTCCCTTCGAGTATCATCAGCCACCGGTCATAATCAGGCAGATGGGTAAATTCAGATCTGTCTGTATCAACTGTTGCAGAGCTGAGCCTGAATACGAAGTTTCGCTGACCGTATGATGCATTTTCGGGATATATGGCAATCTGAGTTGTGGTGCCTCCTGACCACACTCCCGTCACAAAGTCTTTCGGTTTTATTATTCTGTATCTCATCTGCTCACCTCTATATATCCTGCACTATCTCCTGCGGCGGCACATCCAGCCTTTCGGGATGTCTGAGATTTGCCTTGAGTATTTTCATTGCCGAGGCAAAATAGAATCCGTCGCAGATTCTCTCATCAACCGAAAATGTATAGTCAACATATTTTCGTTTTGCCACATTGCCGTCAGAGCCCATTTCATATTCGGTTCTCTTAGGCCCTATGCTGCAGAATACCGGCACATTGCCAAGGTTGTAAAGGTGATGATGAATAGCCGGTATGCCAAGCGACCCCATAGATGTTACAAACAGACTGCCGTGAAACGGGCTGACTTTAAGCAGTGATTTGGGCAGAAGTCCGAAGTAGTCCAAAAGCCTGATAAACCAGAATGAGAATTTTTTAATAAGTCCGGGTATATAATTAAGTATTCTGGCTGTATTGTCAAAATCGCTGTCAAGCTCTCCGCCCTTGTTTTCATCTATGACCGCTTTCATTTTGCGGTATATGTCTACAGCTGTATCACCGGCGTCAAATTCAATTTTTACAACCGTATCGGGCGATTCTATTGTCATTTCTTTTTTGATGTCAATATTCACCTCTATATTGTTTCTTGCATAGATTTTCTGTCCTGATATAAAGCGGTTTACCGCAGGTCTTTGCGATACCACTCTGACATATGAAGCCAGCATCACATGAAGCACCCCAAATCCTTTGTACCCCTGTTTTCTTTTTTGTCTGACATACTCCTCAAGCCTTGTGACTTCAACCTTGTCAAAAATAAGATTGGTTGCGTCGTTTCTGTGCACCATTATATAAGGCTCTATCCGGTGCATGGGGGAAAGCTTTTTGAGAAGTCTGCCGTCAGACCTGTCGCATAGGCGTCTCCTATACTGTTTTTCACTCATAAGTATTCCTTCCTCCAATGCTAATACATATA
>CAVJEY010000280.1:0-2114 GCA_963648745.1 Christensenellaceae bacterium Phil1 | reverse complement strand
GCCTCTGTCACAAGCAGCGGTACAGCCTGTCTCTGCATGTTTGAACCCATCAGCGCACGGTTGGCATCATCGTTTTCGAGGAAAGGAATCATAGCTGTCGCTACCGATACTACCTGTCTCGGAGATACGTCCATATAGTCAACCTTGTCTCTGTCGTAAAGGTCGATTTCGCCGCCAAGACCGCGTCCCGCAACTTTTCTGTTTACGAATCTGCCTTCTGAATCCAGAGGCTCATTGGCCTGTGCAATGATTAGAGTTTCTTCTTCATCTGCCGTAAGGTATCTGATTTCATCTGTTACGATACCGTTTGCCTTGTCTACTATTCTGTACGGGGTTTCGATAAATCCGTATCTGTTGATAATACCGTAGGTCGCAAGCGAACCTATAAGGCCGATGTTAGGGCCTTCCGGTGTTTCTATAGGGCACATTCTGCCGTAATGAGAGTCGTGTACGTCTCTTACGTCAAAGCCCGCTCTCTCTCTTGAAAGTCCTCCCGGTCCCAGCGCCGACAGTCTTCTCTTGTGAGTAAGCTCTGCAAGAGGGTTTGTCTGGTCCATAAACTGTGAAAGCTGGGAGCTTCCGAAGAATTCTTTGACAGCGGCAGTCACCGGCCTTATATTCATAAGAGCCTGCGGTGTTGTCGCCTCTATATCCTGAGTTGTCATTCTTTCTTTGACTACTCTTTCCATCCTTGCAAGACCGATTCTGAACTGGTTCTGGAGAAGCTCTCCCACAGTTCTCAGTCTTCTGTTGCCCAGATGGTCTATGTCATCCACTGTGCCGATACCCAGTCTGAGGTTGAGAATATAGCTTACGGAAGCAATGATGTCATCTATTATAATATGTTTAGGTGACAGGTCGTTTTTTCTTGCCGCAAGTGCTGCTCTGATATCTTCTTCTGTCTTGTTTTCGGCGAGGATTTCTTTTAATACAGGGTAGTACACTGTCTGTTCCACTCTTGTATCTGAAATGTCAAATTCTATATATGTTCTGATGTCTACAAAATTGTTGCCTATTACTCTTGTGATTTCATCTTCGCTGCCAACACCTATGCCGTATACATTTACGACTTTAACTCCCGCGTTTTCTATGACGAGGGCTGTGGCTCTGTCGATTTTGCCGCCTGCCTCTATGATGATTTCTCCCGTATTAGGGTCAATAACATCCTCGGCTGCAACAGTTCCCGCAAGTCTTGCGCTTATTGCAAGTTTTTTGTTGTATTTGTATCTGCCAACCTTGGCCAGATCATATCTCTTGGCATCAAAGAAAAGAGAATTGATCAGCTGCTGCGCGCTCTCTACTGTCGGAGGCTCGCCCGGTCTTAATTTTTTGTATATTTCTTTGAGTCCGTCCTCAACGTTGTCCGTAGTGTCTTTTTCGAGTGTCTTTATCAGTCGTTCATCTTCACCGAAAATGTCGATGATTTCCTGATTTGTTCCAAAGCCCAGTGCTCTGAGCAGAGTTGTTACAGGCTGTTTTCTTGTACGGTCAACTCTTACCGAAATAACTTCGTTTGAGTCTGTTTCGTATTCAAGCCATGCACCTCTGTTTGGGATAATCTGCGCTGAGAACAGTCTGTTGTTGGACTTGTCGATTTCCATGCTGTAATATGGTCCCGGAGAACGAACCAGCTGTGTAACAACCACTCTCTCCGCACCATTATATATAAAGGTACCTTTTTCGGTCATAAGAGGGAAATCTCCCATGAAAACTTCCTGCTCCTTGACTTCTCCTGTTTCCTTGTTGATAAGTCTTACGCGGACTTTGAGAGGAGCTGCGTATGTCACATCTCTCTCCTTGCATTCTTCCTGCTCATACTTTGGAGGGTCGTTCAAAGAATAATCAATAAATTCCAGTGCGAGATTGCCCGCATAGTCCTGAATTGGTGATATGTCTTCAAACACTTCTTTTAGGCCTTCCTCAATGAACCAATCATACGACTCAGTCTGTATCCGGATCAGATTCGGCATCTGCGCAACTTCATCAATCTTTGAAAAAGTCATACGCTGTTTTTTACCTAATTTAACTGGCTTTGGCATATTCATCACTCCTTATATATTCAACAAATCGCAGTGCAAATACATTGCGTGGCAGTCTATTATAATATCATACGG
>CAVJEY010000279.1:0-2130 GCA_963648745.1 Christensenellaceae bacterium Phil1 | reverse complement strand
TTGCAGGAAGCGGGGGGGGGCACGACCGGAACTGGACAACTGTACTGGTTTGATTGGGAGGCTAACATTGAAGTAGAGAATGGAACAATTTCAAGCTGTAGTGAAGAAACTGAGGTGGACTTTTATGCTGATAACCCTTTGTATGTTGATTTAGAAACTGAACGTGAATATTCGGGATATTTTGCAGTAAAAACCGAAGGGGAATATAAAATCGTCAAGGATGTGTATTTAACTGAGGAAGAAGAACCTGGAATAGAAATATCGAAGCCAAACAATGGTATTGATGGTATTTATAACATCAAAACAAATAAAGTAGGGAAGTATAAAATAACTTCGGGAAGTTATGCATTAAGCGTGATTGTTGAATTGCCTGATTATGGGATTTACAGCAGTGCTAAAGCAGATGGAAAAACTTATTTAGGCAATACTTTCCGTTATGCAGATGCGACAGACAAAAATGAAAACAACGCGTATTTTTATATATGTGATTTTAGAACAGAGTATTTTAGTGAAAATTCTCAGGCTGAAGTAATTAAGTGGAAAAATGGCAAGTATGTATCAGAAGATATCCAGGGGATTTCTTTTGGGAAATTCACATTAGACGTAAGTAAAGAGTATTATGTCTGCAAGGTAACGGTAAGCAAAGATTACAGGAATAAAGTGTACCCGTGGAAATATATACGTGTTGCTGATGGAGAAAAATACGGGCCTTATTATAATATTGGAATATATGATTCTACGGAGCCTTCAAGTGACAAACAGATGTACTGGTTCTATGAACGCAAGAGCCTTACGGTTGAGGATGGTAAATTGGTGTTTAGTCCAACTACTTATGAGGGAGCCGATACTTTGGATGAACTTGCAGACAACATGCCGACAATGTATTACCTTGAAGATGTTGAAGGCTATTTCGCAGTAAAAAATGCGGATGGAAAATATTATGTAGTAAGTAATAATGATATTAATATAGAAGACAGTGAGCTGAAAGTGACTGCCAAGGACAATAATCTGTTGAATATAAACGGAAATAAGGTTGAGAGATATACAGTTAAAGGTAAATATGATAATAAAGACTATTCAATAAATATATTTGTTGAATTGCCGTACAAAGGCTCTTACAGCACACCAGAAAGGTCGGCAACAACATATTTGAACAGAGAGTTTAACTATGATGATGCTGTATCGAAAAGCGGCAATGAAGCATATTTTTACATGATTATAAGAGCGGGTGATGAAAGAACCGGGAAACTTGCAATAATGGAGTGGAACGATAAAGAAGAAGATTGGATAAAAACTAAAGGAATAGACGGTATATCTTTTGGTGAAGTTATAACAGCAGAATTTGATGGAGATAAATATTATGTCTGCAAGGTAATTGTAAGCAAAGATTACAAAGGCGATGACGAATATATTGAGATAGGCTCAAAATATGAGTATATAGATGATGAAAATGACGGAGTAGAACATAGTGGATATAGGTACGAAGATTCTATTAAAATATATGGCTCGACCGGAATAACTCCTGCCCCTGTACCTAGCGGTGGCGGAGCAGCAGTTGTTGTTCCTCCGGCAACAACGGATGATGATGTCAAGACAACTACTGACAGTGCTACATCAGAAAAAACAACGTCTGCTACAGTTAAGGAAACCAAGACTGAAACAGTTAAAAACGAATCAGGTCAGGAAGTAACCAGAACAACTGCTGCAGTATCATCAGATAAAGCAAACCAGCTCGTTAATCAGGCTGTTTCAGATAAGGCATCCGCAATAGAGATTACAGTTAAATCAAACAGCTCGGCCAAGGTAAACGGTGAGAAATCAACAGAGCTTGAAATACCTAAGAGCGCGGTTGAATCCATCGTAAAGAATACAGATGCTTCTCTGGTTGTAAAAACAGACAGCGGTGAAGTTACTTTGGACAACAAGACACTTGAAACCATAGCATCAGAGGCTGACGGTGAGGCTGTCAGGATTGTTGTGAACGAAAATACACAGCTCAAGGAAGAACAGAAATCCGCAGCAGATGTCATAGGCGACAAAGGCATGATATTTGATCTGTCTGCAATGGCAGGAAGCAAACAGATACATGACTTCAAGGGCGGCAAGGCTCATGTCAACATCCCTGTTCCT
>CAVJEY010000278.1:0-2134 GCA_963648745.1 Christensenellaceae bacterium Phil1 | reverse complement strand
TTACGCGACAGACTGGCTCTGCCGTACAGATTTTCATTTGAGTAATTAAAGAGGAGTACATTTATGTGTGGAATTGTAGGATATGCAGGCAGCGGTGATGCCAAAAGCAGAGTGCTTGACGGACTTAAACGTCTTGAATACAGAGGATATGACTCTGCAGGCATTGCATTGCCTGTTAACGGCAGAATAGAGATCCGAAAGTGCGCGGGGGAGATTGCAAACCTTGAAAATATTGTGAATGATGATGCATATGATGCGCCCGTCGGAATAGGTCATACCAGATGGGCCACCCACGGAGCGCCGTCAGCAGCCAATTCACATCCTCACTTAAGTGAGGACGGCAGTATTGCAATAGTACATAACGGTATAATAGAGAACTATCAGGAGCTCAGACAGCTGCTGACGGAAAAGCACGGAATAAGGTTTGTTTCCGAGACGGATTCTGAGGTAATAGCCCACCTTATACAGGTCAGTTATAACGGCAGCCTTCTTGATGCCGTTAACAGAGCAGTATCAGAGATGCGGGGCGCATATGCGATTGCAGTGATATCCTCTGATGAACCTGACAGGATAATAGCCGTGAGAAAGGATGCTCCCCTTGTTGCAGGCATCGGGGAGGGATTTAACTTCATTGCTTCGGATATTCCCGCTCTGCTTAAGTATACACAGTCTGTATACCTTGTTGAAAATAACGAGACCGTGGTAATGACAAAAGATAATATCGATATATATGATGCCGAGGGCAGCAAAGTCAGCCGTGATATATTTCATGTGGACTGGGATGCAGATGCTGCAGAGAAGGAAGGATATGAGCATTTCATGCTCAAGGAAATCCATGAACAGCCGGATGTCATAAACACACTGCTCAGGAGATTTACCAGAGACGGCAATATCAGCCTTGACGGCATCAGTATGACAGGAGAGGAACTTGACAATATATCGGGGATATACATAGTTGCCTGCGGCACGGCATACCATGCCGGCCTCATAGGCAAGGCCGCAATCGAAAAATTTGCAGGCATCCCTGTTGAGGTGGATGTTGCCTCGGAATTCAGATACAGAGACCCTCTCATAGACAGCCATACCCTCTTTATAGCCATCAGCCAGTCGGGAGAGACACTTGATACACTGGCGGCTCTGAGAGAGGCAGGGCGAAAGGGAGCCAGGATACTGTCGGTTGTCAATGTGGTCGGAAGCTCGGTTGCAAGAGAGTCCGACGATGTGATTTATACATGGGCAGGCCCTGAAATTGCAGTTGCCTCAACCAAGGCATATACAACGCAGATCATATGTATGCTGCTGCTGGCTCTTCATATGGGCAGGGAGACAGGTCATATTACAGGAGAATACTGCTGCAGAGTTGTTGAGGAGCTTAAGGCCCTGCCGAGCAAGATAAATGAAATTCTGGAGCAAGGTGAGAAAATTAAGGAGCTTGCAGAGAAATACAGCGGCACAGAGCAGATATTCTTTGTCGGCCGCGGCCTTGATGCGGCTGTTTCATATGAGGGTTCTCTCAAACTCAAGGAAGTCTCATATATAAATTCATTTGCAATAGCGGCAGGAGAGCTCAAGCACGGTACAATAGCGCTGATAAATGAAGAAACCCTTGTCATTGCACTTGCCACACAGGACAGGCTGTATGACAAGATGGTGTCAAACATTGTTGAGATGAAGGCAAGAGGAGCGCATATTGCAGGGATTGCCCGAAGCGGAAACAGGAGCATTGAAAAAGTATGCGACGAGGTGATATATATTCCGGACTGTATGGCAGAGGTATCACCTGTACCGGCAGCAGTACCGCTGCAGCTGTTTGCATACTATGTGGCCAGAGCGCGGGGCTGTAATATTGATAAGCCGAAGAATCTGGCCAAGAGCGTGACCGTGGAATAGCAGCGGAGACAGAGATGACAGACAAAACGGTTGTTTTAGAGGTACAGCAGTGATGATGAGCAAATCACTGTAAACAAGGTATATTTATATTGCGAAAGCGAGGAAAAACGATGGGGAGAGGAAAACTGACTGCAGATGAGGTAAAGATTCTAAGGGCAAATCCATGGGTTGACAGAGTAGATGAATATAACAGCAGGATTGTATGGAAGGAGAGCTTCAAGAAGCATTTCATTGAACAGTATAT
>CAVJEY010000277.1:0-2140 GCA_963648745.1 Christensenellaceae bacterium Phil1 | reverse complement strand
TCAATGACAAAATATCCGTTGCAATAAAAGGTTTCTCCAATGTATAATGGTATGGTAAATCAAATCACAATACCAGCGGAGGTTTAGAATATGGATTATAACAGGCTTGCGGAGCTTCTGTTTCCGCACATCGACAAAACACCCGAATATTACGAGGAGCATTTTCCAGAGAGAGTTCTCCCCGAAAGCGCCAAGGTAACAAGGCTCGGGCCTTCACCTACAGGCTTCATACATCTTGGCAACCTGTACGGCGCATTTGCCGACGAAAGACTTGCACACCAGAGCGGCGGAGTTTTTTATCTGAGAATAGAAGATACCGATGACAAAAGGTATGTTGAGGGCGCAGTCGAAACAATCATAAAGTCACTAGATTTCTTCGGAATAAATTTTGATGAAGGCGCGCTGCTTGACGGGGAAACCGGCATCTACGGCCCGTATTATCAGAGCAGACGAGGCGAGATATATCAGTGCTTCGCCAAAGAAATGGTCAAAAAAGGACAGGCATACCCTTGTTTTCTCACAGAGGATGAGATAAACAAAATCAGAGCATATCAGGAGGCAAACAAGCTGAACCCCGGAATATACGGAGAGTTTGCCGGATGCAGAAATATGTCCTTGGATGAAATACAGTCAAAAATAGACGCGGGGCTTCCTTATGTGGTCAGACTGAAATCAGACGGCAATACAGATGAACCGGCGCACATAACCGTTACAGACGGCATCAGAGGCGAGCTTTCGATGCCCGAAAACAATCAGGACATAGTTATACTCAAAACAAACGGTATACCTACCTATCACTTCGCCCATGTTGTAGACGATCATTTTATGAGAACAACGCATGTTGTCAGAGGAGCCGAATGGATACCGTCGCTTCCTATCCACGTAGAGCTTTTTACCAAGCTGGGCTTTGAAATGCCGGTATTCTGTCATACAGGACAGCTTATGAAAATCGATGAGGAGGGCAACAGGAGGAAACTCTCAAAGAGAAAAGACCCTGAGCTGTCACTTGACTACTACAGAAACGAAGGCTATCACCCTGACGCAGTCAGAGAATATCTGCTGACTATATTAAACTCCAACTTTGAGGAGTGGAGAATCGCAAACCCTGACGCTCCTGTTTCGGAATTTAACTTCACAACAGAAAAAATGAACGGCGGCGGCGCACTGTTTGACCTTAACAAGCTTGAAGACGTATCAAAAGACGTACTTGTAAAAATACCTTCCGGCACGCTCTACAGCTTCATCAGAGGCTGGGCGGAGGAATTCAGGCAGGATCTGCTTCCCGTGCTTGAGGACAAAGCTTACTGGCTGAAAGTGCTTGACCTTGACAGAATAGGCGAAAAGCCGAGAAAAGACCTTATCAAAGCTTCACAGATTATAGAATATTTCAGATATTTCTTTGAATACGAAAAACAGGATCAGTTCCCTGCAGAGGCGGCTTCCGACGCAAAGGAGATACTGACAAGGTATCTTGACAGCTATGACCACAGTGACGACCAGAGCAGCTGGTTTGAAAAGATCAGAGGCATCACAGCCGATCTCGGATATGCAATAAAGCCTAAGGACTTCAAAAAACACCCTGAAGATTACAAGGGTCATGTGGGTCATGTTTCAACGGTTATACGAATTGCCATCACAGGCAGAGCCCAGTCCCCTGACATCTGGGAGATTCAGCAGATCATGGGCGAGGCTATGACAAGAGAAAGAATAAACGCGCAGATCGGGCAGCTATGAATATAATTCTTGAAAAAACAATTGAAATAATTAAACGCAGGCTCAAATCAGAGCTTGATACGATTACAGTGGACAGAGCCGTACTTGGACTGTTTTTTACGGGAGTCAGACTCTCTACAGGCCATGGCGGCCTGTGTTTCACACCCGTAAAAGAAATGCCGGAGGCTGTATGCTGCCCAAGCTCCGCAAGGGCAATGCCCCTTTCGGGCAGGCTGTCAGGAAAGCCTGTTTCGGATTATCTTGAATATGTGTTTTCGGATAATCCTCTCAAAAAAGCTCTCGGAATTGCAGCTCTCAACGCACTCAGCTCTATCCTGTTTGAGCGCGGAGATTACGACATACGGTTTGCCGATGCTTTTGACGAAACAGAGCCTGCAGATTATGACAGGGTCACCGTGGTGGGCGC
>CAVJEY010000276.1:0-2143 GCA_963648745.1 Christensenellaceae bacterium Phil1 | reverse complement strand
GGCTGACTATAGTATAGCATACTTACAGGTGAATCTCAATGGTGAAATTGTAAATTCATAAGTTATAACTGACAAAATACAAAAATCGACAAGAAATTTCAGATAAGCTTTGCAGAATGAGCGCTGCTCTCGTAAATGCCGATTACATCCTTAAACTACACCCCCCCCCAATGCCGTTATATACTTTCGGAATCTATAGGCCGCTAAATCAGCGGCTTTTATGGTATTCATTTTCTACAATCCCCCCATTTTTGTGACTTTTTTTGCATTAGGGGGTTGACAAATCGCTAAATTTTTGCAGCGTCCGCTTCGCGGACGCACCTGATAAGGAAGTGTTCCCGCTCGGCACTAAGCCGATTCTACACTTTCTTAAAGGAGGCGATATATTGAAACCTGTTAATCCTAATGGCCATAAAGGCTACCAGAAATCTCTTGTGTCTTTACTTAAACAATATTACCCTGATGCTCATTGCCGTTTTGGACCTTCGGTTTGGAAAACCATCGACAGTTTCTTTAATCTTGATCTCTCCATGGTTGATGAAATCATGTATGACTGTTACTCTGTTTTCGGCCCTGTTCCCAGACTGCCTTCCTGTATGCTCCGTTCAATGCTGCTTTCTCTTGTTTTCAAGAAAACAAGCTTCACCAACTGGAGCGCTGAACTGAAGATGAACTCTCTTGCGGCTATACTCTCAGGTTTTCACCCCGATGATACTCCCGGTGTAGGTACTTTCTACGATTTCGTTGACCGTCTCTGGCTCTCTGCGCAGGATAATTTTAATCCTCATGCACATGCACCAAAACGTAAAGTCAGCAGACCCGACAACCCTAACGATAAAGCGGATTCTGTTGAAGCCTTCTCTGTGGAAGATCTCATTGACCGTCTAAAAGAAACCCCTGCTTCTGCAGAGCAGCCTTTTGCCATGCTTTTTCAGCTCTTCAATAAAATATTTCTTCAGCATTCGGTAGATTTGGGCCTTATCGAACTTTCAAACCTCGTTCTGTCTGGAGACGGTACTGAGGTTGTTACTTCTGCAAGACACCGCTACAGAAAGCTCTTCAGCTGCAGTGACAAGAACTGCTCCTGTAACCGCTATTACTCTCAGCCTGATACTGACTGCGGCTATGACTCTTCAAGGCACAGGTTCTACTATGGCTACAATCTGTATATGTTTACCGCTGCCGATTCAGAAAATGACCTTCCGGTTTTTCCTCTCCTTAATCCGGCTTCTATGCATGACTCTTTTGCCTTCTGTTATACCTATGCTTCAATGAAAGCCTTCCTCAGGGAGATTAATGTTTCTGAAATACTCCTTGATTCCGCTCATGATGCTATGGCTATTTACAAGTTCTGTCACAAAAACTCCATTAATCCTATCATTGACCTCAATGAGCGTAATGCTGCCGATTTCAAATACAAAGATAACTATACCATTGGAAAGGACGGGATACCTGTTTGTGAGGCAGGTCTCAAGATGTGTCGTGACGGTTGTGAACAAAGTCGTATGCGTATTAAATACCGCTGCCCCAATGCCTTCCATGCCGATGGCATACATTGCGATCATAAATGCTCAGACTCTCCTTACGGCAGAGTTGTTCATGTCGCCACTAAAGATAACCCGCGTATGTTTACCATACCGCCAAGGGGCTCTAAAGAATGGAAACTGAAATACAACAAACGGACTTCTTCTGAAAGATGCAATAAACGTGAGAAGGAGGACTACTTATTAGAAAGCGGCAGACACCGTTCATCTAAGATGTGGTACTGCCGTCTCTACTGCATCATGATGTGCCAGCACCTTGATGCATGGGCTGCGGCTCATACCATCTCACTTAAAAATTTCTTTGAGCAAGCCGCCTGAATTGTTGATCAACAGCTATATTATATCATACTGATGACCGCTTATACAGGCTGCCTGTCTTAAAGTGCGCCTTTTTTCTCAAAATCCTTTCTTTTATGTCATGTTTCCACCACTTCAGGATAATATTCTGTTTTCAAAGTTCATTTTGTCTTTTTTTACTTTGCAGCCGGTTTGCTGCGCTTATTCAGCTATAGATTCCGAAAGTATATTTACAAGCTGAGAAAATCCAATAACTCTCTTTTAGATTTGGCCACTAAAAATCTTTTTTTGTCCTTATACAG
>CAVJEY010000275.1:0-2164 GCA_963648745.1 Christensenellaceae bacterium Phil1 | reverse complement strand
GCTGCATTGCAAGCTCCGGAGGCATTTTTTTGCGGCCGGCCTTGTATTCGCTGTATTCAAGATGTCTGAATGTAGGCGCTTTCCTGTCAAATGCGACTGCAATATATCCGGAAGGGTATTCGTTTTTTATCTTTGTCAGCATATTTAAAAATCCGAAAATTCCCTGCGTGTATATACCCTCTCTGGTTATCATAGGGTTTTGCATCGCATAATATGCTCTGTTTATAAGGCTGTTGCCGTCTATAATTATAATTCTGTTGTCCATATCAAAACCTCAATAAATCTTTACCCTGCTCTCTCCTCTCCCGGAAAACAGCTTTTAAGTTTACGCAAATGGCGCAGAACTTACAGGTAATTGTATATATTTTACCTTAATTCTATTCAAAAAACCACCGCCACACAAAAAATTGCTTAAAAAATCCCTTCAGATTTTTTAGCGGTGCTTTGTTCATAAATACGCTCTTTCCCAAAAAACACAGCAAAAAGAGCCGGCTTTTGCCGGCCCCGCTTATTTTCAGGTCACTTTTCCGGCAGCAGCCGAAAGCTTTGATACTACTCTACAACAATCTTTGCGTTGTATTCATCGTCAACTTCAATTTTAAGATTCCTGATTATGGTCTTTATTATGTTTGTTTTCTCTGCATCGGTGAGTTTGGCATAGGTTTTCTGACATATACTGTCAACCTCTTCCGACAGATTAATTGTACTCCATTTTTCCTTAATTGTTTTTTTGAAATCAGCCTTCATCACAGACTTTATGAAATCGTACGCTTCCGAATACGGGTAATCCTCGGAATATATATACGAGATTCCGCTGCTTCTTGCTGTTTCCCTGAATATAGATGATGACATTTTCCTCTGCACCACCAGCATAAAATCTGCATTTGGAAGTTCCTCAATCAAGCCGTAAAAGTCACTGTCCGAACTGACCAGTATGAATGACCTTATATTTTCCTCGTAGTATTCCTTCATTGTCCTGCTGATAAGCCTGACATCAACCATTGACTTTCTCTCAAGCATCCTGTCGCACAGGACCTCTTCAAATTCAATATCATCAAATCTTTTAGGCAGAGTTTCCCACGCTGTCGAGGCATTCAGGTCATTGAACATTATCACCCTGCTTATATGCCGGTATTCTTCACTGCTGATGGCATTCAGGAATGAATATATGAAAAACGGATTTGCATTCTCGCAGTCGATGATTATTTCAACATCTCCTTTAAGCAGGAACTCTGAAACTGTGTTTTTATTGTTCTCGCTGTTATCTGATACCAGTTCCTGTCTGTCAAATGTGTCTTTGTTGTCTTCGTAAAGATTTCTCAAAAACAGATAATCGTTATACAAACTCTTGCCGCGCTCCTCGCATATCAGTTTCCAGTTCATATAGCACGAAAACGGATAACAGGTTTTATTGGCATAATATACATCACTTCCTGCCTTGCATCCATCATATGTTGCGCCGTCAGGCATCAGAAACAATTCTCTCAGGTAATCCCATTCAATGAAATCCGGAAAAAGTGTTTTGCAGTTGTTAACTCTGTCAGACAGATATCTGTTTGCTTCAGCGATATAGTTTGCCGCCCAGGACTGATATCTGAACTTTATACTGACAGATTCAAGGTATGTTATTGCGTCCTTGTCCACATAATCATACAGACCGTGAATACCTGCACCGCTGTCGTTGACAATGACTAATATTCTCCCGAAATTGTTCATGAAACCGTTTCTGATAAGACAAAGACTTCTTACAATCTTCGCTGATTTAATATGCTCAAGTCTGTTGTATATTTCAATACTGGCAAATGTGTTTTCGAGTTCCTCTTCTCTAAAGTATTTTTTGTCAATACCAATCAGATACGAAAAAGTGCTGACAATATCATTTGTATATCCCATCATCCTACTCCTTTCTTTCCATGAAACATTTTTCAGACAGTTCTTAACTGCTGCGATGCTGCATATGAAAGCTCTTGCGCGCATATATTCATTGCTCATTTTTTATACAAACAGCATATCACGATATGCCTATAAAGTCCATATCCCCAGGACTTTATTCCTACGGTATTTCTCGAAGGGCACCCGCTTAAAATCCCCTGTTGCACATCAAACCTCCCTGTTCAGGGAATTTATATGCCTTTTCTTTTGCCCTTTTACCACATAATAAAAA
>CAVJEY010000274.1:0-2203 GCA_963648745.1 Christensenellaceae bacterium Phil1 | reverse complement strand
CTGTGCAACCATAATTTCACCGGTATAGTCAACCTTGGCATTTCCCTCAACAACCAGATTTTTAACTGTCGCATTGTTCAGCGCTCCGAAAATACCGAAGCTGCTTTGACTCCTTGCAAAGCTTCCGCTGCTGATTATTATGCTGCATCCCTGTCCGTCAAATGTACCGCTGAAAGCTTTTAACTCATTGTCTGCGTATCCGCCAATCGGCGTCCATGTATTGTCTGCAAGATTCATATCTCCTGCAAGCTTTACAGTTTTACCTGCAAAATCAGTCGTGCCGTCATTCACCAGTTTTGCAAGACCTGCAAGCTGCTGCTCGTTTTAAATTATATATTCCACGTCGCCGGTATGCGCTGTATACCAGCCTGTATCAGGCTGTATTGCCTTGCCTGTATCTGCTGCAAATCCCACAGCAGGCACCATTGTAATCACCATAGCGCATATAAGGAATATGCTTAATAATCTTTTCATCTCTCTACCTCCTTTTGAACTTCATAATATGAATATATTTCTGATGCAGGCTCCGGTTACAGGGAAAATTCAAAATGCATTGTCACTGCCTCAAACAGCACCTGCATTACCTGCTCTGAAATTTTCCTGATATCAATGCTCCTGATAAATTCAATGATTTCCTTTTGTTCCTGCTTTGGCACCCTGTATGCACTGAGGCTGATTGACAGGAAGCTTTCTATCTTTTTTTCGAGGGATATATGCTCATCACACGGATATGCCATATATGTGTACATTGTTCCGGCTGTTCCTATTTCCAGTGAATAAAAATCCTGTTCTGAAAGCTCCGGCTGATATGCCCCGAAAATACGGTAAATCTCTTTTGATGTTTCCTGATATATATACATGGAAGCCTCGCGATGGTTATATGCCTCAATGTAAATTTCCCTCAGGTTTTCATTAAGCTCTGTCAGAGTAAGCTGTATGGCTGTCTCAGCCGCATATATGTATGCAGGAGGCAGCTTGGAGCTGGCCGCAGTTCTTGCTGCGTCAAACTGATTACCAAGCATAAATTTTGTCAGCTCGGTAAGGACTCCGTCCTTGGCGCGGAATATATTCTGAAAGCTGCTGTTTGACACCTTTGCCTTCGTTACAATCTCCGACACTGTGGTTTTTTTGTAGCCCTGCTCCAGAAAAAGTCTGATGCATACCGCAAGTATGCGTTTTTTGGCAGGCAGGCTTGCTTTGGTAATCGCCATAGCAGATTATTCTCCTCTCACAAACATTGGTTTGGCATCTATGCCAAAATTATATCAGACAAATACAGAAAGTACAACAGTGAATATCATTTTCACCACAAAAAAGACTCCGCTGCAAATTCAGACGAAGCCCTTAGCTGCCCTATATCAGGTTCTGATATATCTCTGGTTTCTGCTGGTCGGTTTTTCCGGAATCGTCATTCGGATAAGCTTCATACCTGCTGCCGGATTCAGGTAATTTCTGCGAAAGCCTTATTTTCATTTGAGTCCCGGCTTCTCCATGCTGCGTATATCTTGCGTACTTCCTTCTTTATACACTATTGCAGCATAAATTTAATATTTATGATAAAAGAGCCTCGCCGGTTAATCTGCCTAAGCTTTTTTCCTCCGCTATTTTCTTTTTTTTCATAAGCAGCACTGCACCGGCACACACGATAATCTCTGTAACAGGGAACGCTATCCATATTCCCGCAATCTGCATGACACGGTTCAAAAGCCACATCAGCGGCACCAGCAGAACACCCTGACGCAGAAGCTGAATGGTCATGCTCGGCACAACCTTATCCGTTGCCTGCTCATTGATTCTGGCAACAAACATACTGTCCACAAGGTTGTATGAATACTGCATGAACATGGAGATAATCGGCGGTGCGGACATCTGCATTATCAGTCTGCCTACCGGTTTATATGCCATTTTGTCTTCTGTTTCCATTATATCACCTTTATAACATAGCCGTCTTTTCTTGCTGCTGCCTCACCTGCCGGCTCCGCCGGATATCCAAGCGCAATACTGCCTACGCCCCGCAGTGTTTCGGGAAGGTTCCACTCGCGCATAAGCTCTTTGCCTTCTCTGCTGTCAAAAATCTCACGTTCTCTGTGCACCCACACTGAGCCAAGTCCCAATGAAGCGGCTGCAATCATCATGTTCTCAAGCACACAGCTTCCGTCCTCGACAAATGTGCCGATGCTGCCTTCTGCCAGCACAAGAATAA
>CAVJEY010000273.1:0-2230 GCA_963648745.1 Christensenellaceae bacterium Phil1 | reverse complement strand
TTTTTGATGTTTGCCAGCCGTTTTTCTGCCAGTTTACATACCATTTTTTTCTGAAACAGTCCATAAGATATGAACTGTCTGAAAACACCTCTATGGTCTGACCTTCTTTTTTGACAGCCTTAAATGCTTCAAGAAGCGCAGTCATTTCCATCAGGTTGTTTGTGGTGTTTTTTGTTCCGCCGTGCAGCTCTTTCTGATGCTGTCCGTATTCGAGTACAGCGCCCCAGCCGCCGAAATTTGTTTTGCGCTGATTGCCGGCGCAGCCGCCGTCAGTATATATTCTTAAAATCGTCATAGAAACCTCCTGATATAATTATGCAATATTTCCTGTGAGCAGGCAAGAAAAATGTGATATACTGATAGATGTATTATGACAGGAAGCGACAGGAGAGATAATATGAGTTTAAGCTTTTGTTCTTTTTCCAGCGGCTCGTCAGGCAACTGCTATATGGTATTTACAGAAACCACAGCAGTTCTGGTGGATGCGGGCATAAGCGGGAAAAGAATACTTGAAGGAATTGATTACATACAGGCAGATACAGACAGCATATGCGCACTGCTGATAACCCATGAACATATAGATCATGTCAGAAGTGTGAGGGTTCTGAACAAAAAACTGCCTTTTCTCAAAACATATGCCAACGAAAAAACATGGGAACAGATAGATGACCTTGTGCCCGAAGAAAACCGCAGAGTTTTCAGTGCGGAGCGGGAATTTGAAATAGGCGATATGACAGTAAGGCCGTTTCGTACAAGTCACGATGCCGCAGAATCTGTGGGATTTTCGTTTTGCAGCGGCGGCAGGCAGGTCAGTATAGTGACAGATACAGGTTACATATCAGAAGATGTGTTTGGCAGTATCAGAGATGCGGATATACTTGTGATAGAAGCAAATCACGATGTCAATGTGCTGCAGATGTGCAGCTATCCTTATCAGACCAAGCGGCGCATAGCAGGCAACATGGGACACCTTTCAAACGAAGCGGCGGCTGATTGCATATGCAGGATTACTATGGAGTATCCCAAAGAAAGACAGGTGCTTTTGGCACATCTTTCAAACGAAAACAACAGCCCGGCGCTGGCTCATCTGACAATTAAAAATATACTGGAGGAGAACAGGCTTTATGTAGACAGGGATTTAAGGCTTGATGTCATATCAAGAGACGAGATAAGTCCCGTGTATATAGCCATATGATATGAATATAAAGATTGTATGTATAGGCAGACTCAAAGAAAAATACTGGACACAGGCAACGGAAGAATATCTCAAAAGGATAGGCAGATTCGCCAGAATTGAGGTTACAGAGCTCAAAGAAACCAGGATTTCAGACAGGCCTTCCAAAGCGGAGGAGGAGTCGGTCAAAAAATCAGAGGGCGAAGAAATCCTCAAAAAAATAAAAAAGGACGATTACTGCATTACTCTTGAAATCAAAGGCAGACAGCTCTCATCCGAGCAGTTTGCGCAGAAGCTTTCCGATCTTGCACTTGCGGGAAGAAGCAGCATTGTTTTTGTAATAGGCGGCTCGCTGGGACTTTCACAGGAGGTAAGCGCGCGTTCTGATTTCAAACTGTCGTTTTCACCGATGACCTTCCCTCATCAGATGATGAGAGTTGTCCTGCTGGAGCAGATTTACAGATGCTTTAAAATCAACAATAACGAAACCTATCATAAATAGGTGCGAAAGAACAGCCTGAAGATGCCTGCAAAAGTGTTGTTAAAGCAACACTTTTTTGATATACTAATAGCATAATATAGTATATTTGTTACAGAAGGAATCTTATGCTGGATACTAAAACGAAGGAAGCTTTAAAAGAATCAGGACTTTTTGACAGGCTGACAGACAGAGAGTGTGAGCTGCTGTTTGATATGATTGCCATAAGCGAAAAAAGCTTTGACAAGAGAGAAATTGTTGTTCACGAAGGCAGTGAGGTGCAGCACTTTTATATAGTCAAAAAAGGCAAGGTAATAGGAGAAAAATTTCACATAGAAGGAGAAACAGACCTGCTCAATGTATTTGATGCGGGAGAAATTTTCGGTATTGAAGCTGCCAGTTCAACATTTAAGACCAGTCCTCTCACATATACCGCAGACAGTGAAACAACAGTCGTAATGATTGAAATTGCATCGGTTCTGAGCTGCCCTCTCAGAGAAATAATACTTGAGAATATAATTCACCTGCTGTCGGATATCAGCATCAGACAGATGTACAAAATACAGGTAATATCCAAG
>CAVJEY010000272.1:0-2233 GCA_963648745.1 Christensenellaceae bacterium Phil1 | reverse complement strand
CTATATCCTTGCCTTTTAATTTCTCAGGAACAGGGATGTTGACATGAGCCTTGCCTCCCTTGAAATCATGTATCTGTTTGTTTCCTGCCATTGCGGAAATGTCAAATATCATACCCTTGTCACCTATGACATCTGATGCGGCTTTCTGTTCTTCCTTAAGCTGTGTATTTTTGTCCACAACAATCCTGACAACTTCATCGCCAGCTTCTGATGCTATGGTTTCAAGTGTCTTATTGTCTAAAGTAACTTCACCGCTGTCTGTTTTTACAACCAGGGAAGCATCTGTTTTTTTAACAAAGTCATTCAGGGTCTTAACCTGCAGGGTAACCTCAGCAGCTTCACTGCTGCTGTCTTTGGTAGTGGCATTTATAACGGCTTCCTTTGCCCCACTTGAAACAACTTCATTTACAAGGTCAGTTCCTTCTTTTTCACTGATTTCAGATTTTGCTTCAGCCTTGCCTGTTTCGGTTTTTTCAACCTTTACTTCTGTTTTAATTTCTACGGTTTCTGTTTTGTCAATTTTGCCTATCTCACTATCAGGGTTAATCAGGCTTCCACCTCCTGACGGTCTTGTCAGCCTTGAAATCGCCTCAGTATATGAGTCGCCGCACACGCTGCAGGTATATGTTTTCACACCTTCTTCATCATATGTCGCCTGTTTTGTAATTTCTGCAACATACTTGTGGTTCAAATGCAATGTTCCATCACCATAAAGCTCATCCAGTTTTTCCGCACGTACGGTAATCCAGTCGGTCATGTCTTTAACAACAGCTTCATAGTTTGTCCCGTCCGCCCACAGATGACCATCAGTTTCCGGATAGCCTATGCGAACGTAAGGCCACAGGATATAATTCATTTCTGCAGATGATGAAATCGTATCATAGTATTCTGTCACTACGCCGTTATCGCCAAGCAGTGACAGCATCTCATTCTTAAATTCAGATTTGTAGTAATTTTCCACTCGCTGTTTGAAATCCGGAATTTTTATCAGTGCTTTTTCAAGATAGTTATATGTTACATTTTCTGCACTGATTACTGCATCCCAGCCGGTACCAAAGGCCATTTCCTGATCCCATACAGGGCCTGCATACATCTTGCCGTCTCTGTCCTTGTAGAAGTAGAATGAGGATCTGAAACCGTCCACATTGTATGCCAGTTTTTGCAGCAGATAAACCTTCACAAGCGAGTCGACATCACAATAGTCATAATAATACTTGCCTGTCTCAGTGTTATATCCGTTTTCGGAATATACAGCGTCCTCAAATTCCTGATAATATTCGCTGATATATTTCATTGCCTCTTTGCCTGCAAATTCAGGGCTCTTTACGTTGAACCCACTGCCCTGCTTAGTATAGAAGCCACAGATTTCGTCTATTGTTTCAAGATTTCTTTCTATCAGATAACCACCAGTAACATTGTCGGGCTCCACAAGATCTGCTATGTACTGGTATTCCTGACCATAATCATTCAGAGCTTTTTCGGCATTCATATCGCTTCCGTAGTTTTCGTTCTTTTCTGCATAGGCATCTTCCATATCTGTAATATTAATACCTGTGCTGCCTATGGAGTTCTTTTCACTCAGCAAATATATCCCTCTATATTCTCCATCATAATAAAGGTCTACCCAGCTGCAGTCTGCAACATAGTCCATGCCAAGCGCTGTCGCCATATCCTTGATCAGTTTGTCATGCATCTGTGTTGCATCGCCATATCCTGCAAGAAGCACCCATGTTTTAACAGCTTCATTTTTGCCAAGCAAATCAGTTCCGTTTTCCAGTTTGATCTGGTACGATTTCTTGTCATAATACTTGAAAGTGGAATTGCCGCGAGCCTTTATCTGTTTAAGTTCTCCATTATATACATTACGTCCATCTGCTTTGGTCATCACCATTTTGCCTTTGGCAATATTTCCTTTAACTGCATCAACATATTTTCTGCCTTGCTCAGCGGCGTTATCACTTGTAATGTGTATGCTTGATATGCTTTGCGATTTTAGAATGTGCAGCGTCATAGGCTCACAGCCCTTCATCGCAATTCTTATGTCAAAACTGTTTCCGGAATTTTTACCCGTAAGCTTTGTCACATCTATGACCGCATCGGTACCCGCATTTAATTCATCCGCTGCGCCGCTATATATAATCTCGCTGTAATCGCCTTTGAGGTCAAGCACAAGGTTCAGTTTTGTCATATCTACCGAAGCTGGAAGCATAATATAATGCTCGCCGTTTTTCAC
>CAVJEY010000271.1:0-2250 GCA_963648745.1 Christensenellaceae bacterium Phil1 | reverse complement strand
TTTCAAATACAAATGTCGAAAGCCTCAAAGCCATGGGAGTTCTTGACGGAATGCCTGAAACAGACCAGCTCAGTATGTTCTGAGAGGAGATATATTGAAAGATATGAAGAAAAAACACAAAAAACATGATTATGAAGAAGGCTACGGCGTGGAATACGATGAAAACTTTGCCATGATTATGGGCTTTACCTCAGGCGGAGCCCCTTACGGACTCACATGGGAGGAGTTTGAAAAAATCGATGCAAAGGACGGGATGAAGGAGGATGAGGATATACTCATAGAAGACGATGAGGAGCTGCCGTTTTAAGGCCAAAAAATAAAAAGCGTGTTTCCCCTGCACGCTTTTTACAACCTGTTCCTGCTTTCTGAATATGCTGCATATACCGGCTCGCTGTCAGCCTTCATAACTCTCGCCATTGTCTGTTCAATGCCTTTTTCAAGACCTTCCTTCAGCTGCTGTTCCAGTCTGTTCTCGCATATCAGTCTCATTTCATCTTCAGCCGACATCATACGCTTTACCTCCTGATCATCCTGAAGCTCTCTGACTCCTGCTCTATTCTTCTGATGAAGTCATCGTCTGTAACCGCATCACCTGTTTTAAGATACTCAAACATCTGAAAAGAGTAGACAGGCTCCTCAATCCCCATCTCATCATAAAGACATATGAAGATTACATACGATGGCGGAAGTTTGTTGTAGTCCTCCACATGCAGTTCGATATCATACCAGCCACAGGCATCATCAAACAGTACTCTGCGACTCAATCCACGCAGTCGGTTCATAGCCGGCTTGCGCTGGTGAACCGGTTGCGGAAGGAGTTCCTTACAATACGCTTTGCGCACTGAGGCAGCACCATTATCCGTGCCTGTTATGACGGTGATCTCTGAAGCGGAAATTTCCCGCTTATGGACTATTATGTCCTTTACTTCTCTGCCAGGGAATATCAGTCTCAGCATATCCCTGCACAGTTCGGCATCTTCCATAACCTTCGCAAACATGAGTTGTCTGCTGAAAGGATACCGGATAATATCATTGTTTCAAAGGATATGGCTTTTCCTGAATTATTCCCTCCGGTATTTCTTGACTGTCGCAATAAATCCGGCTATAATAAAATTGCAATTTAGTTTAGACTAATATTCTGACTGAAGTCACATATAATATGACTGAAAGGAGAGAAGGCCATGGCATATATCAGACGAGCTGCCGAAGATACAGTTGCAAGGGTATCACAAATGTTTCCTGTATTGTTAGTGACAGGGCCCAGACAGGTTGGAAAAACCACCTTGCTGCAAAGACTGGCAGAGATACAGAAAAATGAAGGAACAGAGCGCAGATATGTTACACTGGATGACCCTGATGCCAGATATCTTGCAAAGCACGACCCTGCTCTGTTTTTGCAAAGATATTCCCCGCCTGTGCTGATTGATGAAATTCAGTATGCAACAGAGCTGCTGCCATACATCAAGATGAGTGCTGACCGTTCCAAAAGAAAAGGCGATTTCTGGATTACAGGGTCGCAGGCTTTTCACCTGATGAAAAATGTCAGTGAAAGCCTGGCCGGCCGGGTGGGAATTGTAAATTTACAGGGACTGTCAGATGCAGAGATTTATCGGGAGCCGAGCGAGCCGTTCCGGACCGATGCGGAATATCTGATGAAGCGTTTGTCCGTTAGAAGCAAAAAAGACCTGAACGAAATTTACCGCAGAATTTTCAGAGGCTCCATGCCGGCACTTTATGCAGACGGGAATATGGATTGGGAAACATATTATCGCTCCTATGTTGAAACCTATCTGCAAAGGGACATTCGGGATCTGGCACAGGTAGCAGATGAAATGCAGTTCTATAATTTTATGACGATTGTTGCTGCGCATACTTCAAAGCCTGTTGTTTATGAGGAACTGGCAAGGGCTGCAGGCATTTCGGCTCCGACAGCCAAAAAATGGCTTTCTGTTATGGTGACATCTCATATTATCGCACTTGTGCAGCCTTATCACAACAATGCGCTCAAACGTGTTGTAAAAATGCCGCTGATTCATTTCATGGACACAGGCTTAGCTGCCTATCTGCTGAAATGGGGAAACCCGGAAGCGCTTGAAAGAGGCGCGATGTCCGGGGCATTTTTTAAGAGCTATGTTTTTTCGGAAATCTGTAAAAGTTACCTGAATGCAGGTAAAGAACCGCCGGTTTTCTATTACAGGGACAAAGACAAAAAAGAAATTGACCTGCTGCTCTGCCGGAACGGTACTGTTT
>CAVJEY010000270.1:0-2251 GCA_963648745.1 Christensenellaceae bacterium Phil1 | reverse complement strand
CGAAACACTATACAGGTTCAAAGGAACCGACGACTATATAATAACCGATGATCTGATGCTGACGGTTAACATAGCTATTAAAATGAACAAGCCGCTGCTTGTAAAAGGAGAGCCGGGAACAGGCAAAACAGCACTGGCCGAGTCTATAGCCAAAGCGCTGGGCAGGAAGCTTATTGTCTGGAGCATCAAATCCACCACCAAAGCCTCCGACGGGCTTTATCAGTACGATGTGGTCCGCAGACTCTATGACAGCCAGCTGGGCAACGAGGGCGTAGAAGATATCGGAAGATACATTAAACCCGGCAAGATCGGCGAGGCGTTTGCCTCGGATGAGCAGTGCGTGCTGCTTATAGATGAGATTGACAAGGCGGATCTGGAATTTCCAAACGACCTGCTGTGGGAGCTTGACCGTATGGAGTTCTATATTCCCGAAACGGATGAAACAGTAAAAGCCAAACATCCGCCCATTGTTATCATAACCTCAAATGCCGAAAAAGAACTGCCCGATGCGTTTCTGCGCAGATGTGCATTTCATTTTATTGAATTTCCGGATGAAAAACTCATGAGGGATATAATTCTTGCACATTATCCTGACATTGAAACAGAACTTGTGCGGCAGGTGCTTGATGCGTTTTTCTATGTGCGGGAGTATTTTGACCTGAAGAAAAAACCCGGCACCAGTGAACTTCTGGACTGGATAGGCGCGCTTAAACTCAGCGGCATACAGACGGACAGACTGAGGCAGGACCTGCCGCTTCTGAGCTTCCTGATTAAAAAAGACGAGGATATGGATACAGTGAAAAAAAGCACAGGAGGACTCAGGTAATGTTTCTGGGATTTCTCGTTTTTCTTCGCAAAGGCGGTATTAAAGTATCGCTGCATGACTGGCTTGCTCTCATGGAAGGCCTTGATATGGGGCTGCACTGCCAGTGCATAGACGGCTTTTTTGTCCTCTGCAGAACGCTTCTTGTCAAGACAGAAGGCGACCTTGATAAATTTGAGGGACTGTTTTATCAGTATTTCAGGAATGCAGACGCAGGCAGGCTTGAGGAGGAAATCCGCAGAATCAGGGAGCAGCCGGAGCTGATAAAAAATGTGATGGCAGGCTATATGAAGCAAAACACCCCTGATAAAGACTTTGTCCTCAAAAGAATTGATGAGCTGTTTGCAGCATATGATGAAACCTGCAGTGAGGCTCAGCCGGCAGGCGCAGGAGAGCTTATGAGCAGGGGCGATTTTGCATGGCATGGCGCAGGGGCAGGAAGCGGAAACGGCGTCATGATGCAGGGAGCCGGCGGCAAAAGCATAGTGCACGCGCGAGGTGATAGGAGGTTCAGGGACTGGCGTACAGACTGCACTATTGAATCAAGGCAGTTTCAGATGGCATTCAGGCTGCTCAGAGAACTGTCGCGAAACCTCGACAGCAGCGAGGAGGAGCTTGATATATGCGGGACTGTTGACAGCACCTGCAGACAGGCCGGGATTCTTGATATACGGATGCAGCCGCCAAGAAAAAACAGGCTTAAGCTGATGGTGCTTATTGATTCGGGCGGATCTATGAAGCCTTATGAGCAGCTGTGCAGCCTGCTGTTTCAGTCGCTTCACAAGGCGAATACATTTTCGGATCTGAAAATATATTATTTTCACAACTGCCTTGAGGACAAGGTATATAAGGATCCGTCCATAAACCCTGCCGGAACCGTAAAAACCGACTGGGTTCTTAAAAACATTTCAAAGGAATACAAAGTTATTTTTGCAGGGGATGCGGATATGGCCATGCACGAGCTTGCTGACAGCTCGCAGAGCAGCTGGTCGGCAGAATCCTGTGACGGCATTACATGGTTTAGGAAATTCAGGGAAAAGTATAAGCATTCCATATGGCTTCATCCTCAGGAGAGAGAGGAAAACACAGCATGGATGCCGGAATCTTTCGTTGAGATTGAGAAGGTGTTTCCGATGTTCAGATTGTCCATAGAAGGACTTAAAGACGGTATGTACAGGCTGCTGAGAGGAGGCTGAAGCAAAACCCTGCAGGGTGATACAAACAGAATTATTACGGGATACGGCTGTGCGTTTTGAGCCGTGTCCTGCAGTGAAGCAATCTGCCGTTAATCTAAAAAAGCCCCTCCGGCCTTGTTGGAAAGGGCAGTAAATATTCATTCGTTTTTCAGGTATTTTATAAATTCTTTTTTTGTTCTCTGATAGTTGGCTCTGCATATTGCAATCTCTGTCCCGTTTGACAGAAATATTG
>CAVJEY010000269.1:0-2304 GCA_963648745.1 Christensenellaceae bacterium Phil1 | reverse complement strand
TCCATTATTTCTTTCATCGAATACCAGCGCTCAAGGTTGTTATCCATAGTGAAACCCTCCGTTTTCACGAAAATACAATATTACGAGATATAGTATACCACATTTTTTGAAATATCGCAAGGTTTAACGGGGGTTTATTCGGAGTTTACAAGAAAAAGTCATAAATCGTACGGCAAAAAGCCTTCTTTCGAAAAAATCGAGAGAAGGCTTTGAAACTATTCCTGTCCGTCTGTGTGCGATGAATGATAAAATGGCATCCTTGGGTTTATGTTATGGCTATTGACGCAGGGCAGGTTTTCGAGCGGGATAGCGTAGAACCGTTCTTTGATGAAATTTCCGTTCATGTTGTCAATGATTTTGGCGACCTGTTCTGCATAAGCGCCCGTCACATCAAATTCCGCAAGGCGGATGATCTGAAAGCGATATTTTCCGGCGGCGGTATACAGAATTTCTCCAGCTTTTGCAATAACTCATAGTAGGAGCTGATGTTAACTCTAAAGCGATAGCGGTTAATATAGAAAGCAGTCTGAGTGTGTACAGAAAGCATGCATTTTTACTGTCAAATGGAAGCAGACTGCCTTTTAAAGCAAAAGGTGAACTGTTTTGTTTTGAATAAAATGAACCTAGTAGGTTTGGAATAGGTGCGAAATGTTGACATAATGAACACGAAACAGTATAATGAAGAAAAAGGAGGTATGGATTATGGCACAGGTAACATTCAGTGTTAGAATGGATGAAACACTTAAAAGACAGTTTGACAGTTTATGTGCAGACTTTGGTATGAATGCTTCTACAGCTATCAATGTTTTTGCAAGAGCAGTGGTGAGAGAACGCAAAATTCCTTTTGAAATTTCATCACCTGAGCAGGAGATAACAAGAGAGAAAGCGATGCAGGCATTTATGGCATTAAGAGCTCAGGCGGCAAAAGATTTTCCGCAGGGGATGGAACTTGATGAGATAAATGAGGAAATCCGTAAAGCAAGATACAGCGAGGAGTAAACAAAGTGATTTGTTATGCGGTTATTGATACCAATGCACTGGTTTCTGCGCTTCTTTCAAGCAATCCGGAGGCAGCCACAGTGCAGTTGGCAGCAAGAATGCGAAGTAGCTTAACAGATGCAGAATGCAGAATATGAAAAACTGCTTGCCGGTCATCCGTACCCTATTACCCAGGGTAAAGACGGAAGATGGCGTACATATATTAAGGCTGAAGGCTGCAAGCGAAAACAGATAGCAAAGTCTACGCGTGAAATCGTGGAGGATGCTGTAGTTGACTTCTATGTTTCTCAAACTGAGGAATATCAGGCTGCCGAAAAGGCAAAGAAAGCTACCATAGAAAAACTGTATCCTGAGTGGCTGCAGTACAAGATTTTGTACGGTGCGGCAAATACATAATATCCATGATTATGCGTCAGATTCTTGATTATGCCGTAGACTCCGAGCTGATAAAGGAAAACCCTATGAGCAAGGTCAAGGTTGACAGCAGAATGGTATTTATCCCTGCAAGGAAAAAATCGAGTGAAACACAGGTTTTCTCTAAAGAAGAAGTTGAAAAACTTTACGATGTAGCGTGGAAAGACTTCAACACCGGATATAATGCGGTACATAAGCTTGCGCCGCTTGCTGTAATGATACAATTCCAGCTGGGAGTCAGAATCGGAGATATATGTAAACCGCATGTGTCGTTATGAAATGAATGGGGTTGCAGGCTATACCAAAGGCAGAAGCGAGGGCAGATACGTTGTTCTTACTGCTGAGGCAGACAGGCTTATTCAGACCGCAAGGGACTATCAGCGCGCAAACGGACTGCCTGATGACGGGTATATATTTTCGGTTAATGAAAACCCGTTATCATACTACGCGGTGCGCAAGCTCTACAAGAGGTACTGTGCGAGCTTATTGGCACAGTTGACAAAACCAGTCATAAGGCAAGAAAGACATATATATCGGCGCTTGTTGACGGAAACGTTAATATTGATTCTGTAAGGGCTATGGTTGGTCATGCTGATGAGAGGACTACATATAGCGCCTACTGTTTTGACAGAAAAACAGCGTCAGAACGTACAAGGCAGATTGAAAAAGCACTATCCGTATAAGGGTGCTTACAGCTATAAAAATGTAATCACCCTGAGATAGGCTGTAATCAGATTACACTCTTTTTTACACACTGAACGTAATTATGCGGTATACTCCCAAACTATTGAAATTACTGGGATAAAGAGAAACGAGGAAGCAGTTTTGCTCCCTCGATGTGGCGGAGATGGTGGGATTCGAACCCACGTGCCGGAATAAACCGACTAACTG
>CAVJEY010000268.1:0-2335 GCA_963648745.1 Christensenellaceae bacterium Phil1 | reverse complement strand
GGAAAAGCCTGTACTAAAAAACATGACAATAGATGAAATGAAGACTTTTTTTGAGGAGATTGGCGAGAAACCGTTCAGAGGGCAGCAGGTCTTCGAGTGGATATACAAAGGTGCAGAAAGCTTTGAAGCCATGCGAAACCTGCCCAGGGCTTTGCAGGCAAAGCTTGCGCAGATGACTGAATTTCAGAACATACGCACCGTTACGGTGCAGCAGTCAAAAACAGACGGCACCAGAAAATACCTGTTTGAAATGCCCGACGGAGAAAAAATAGAGTCTGTATTTATGAAATACAGATACGGCAATTCCATATGCATATCCTCACAGGCGGGCTGCGCCATGGGGTGCAGATTCTGTGCATCGTCAATAGGCGGTCTTAAAAGAAACCTTGAAAGCTGGGAGATGGCGGCGCAGATTCTTGCCGCAGAGAAAGATACAGGAGAGAGAATAGGACATATCGTTATAATGGGGACAGGGGAACCGTTTCACAACTACGAAAATGTTGCGAAATTTTTAAGACTTGCAAACTCGCCGAAAGGACTTAATATTTCGATGAGAAACATTACAGTGTCAACCTGCGGACTTGCAGACGGCATAAGGCGGTTTGCAGAGGATTTTCCTCAGGCTACACTTGCAATATCACTTCATGCTCCCACCGATGAATTAAGAAGTACGATGATGCCCGTAAACAGCAGATACCCGGTCAGGGAAGTCATAGCCGCAGCAGGGGATTACGCGCATACAACAGGGCGCAGAGTCACGTTTGAATACGCCCTTGTAAAAGGTGTCAATGACAGTATGGAGCATGCCGATATGCTGGCAGGGCTGCTCAGGGGAATATTATGCCATGTAAACCTGATACCTCTGAATGAGGTAAAGGAAACAGGACTTGCAGGGGCGGACAGAAAACATGCTGAGGATTTCAGAGCAAGACTTGAGCAGAGGGGAATACCTGCTACCGTAAGACGCGAGCTTGGAAGCGACATAGATGCCGCCTGCGGGCAGCTCAGGAACAAGAAATAGCGGGATTAAGGAAGCAAAAAATTAAGGAGAGATGTGTATGCATCTCTCCACTGATATATATTGGCTTATTCGTATCTTGAGGCGCGGCCTGTATTGCCTTTGCCCTCCTCCATCATTCCGAAGGTTTCCATAAAAAATGTCTTGATTTTGAGATTGTATTTTACAGAAACGCTGTCAAGAGCATCACTTACAATATCGCTCATATCCTGAGACTGTGCAGCGGCACGAGCATTGATTACAAGTGAAAGCGCGCTGTATTTCTTATCAAGCTTTCTTGCATATTCCACATCGTAGTCTATGCCGATAAGGCTGGCCTTGAAGAAATCCGTCATGTTTTCGGCATCATCGGCTGCAAACATTTTGAGGTGAGGAACATTGCTTTTTTTTGCGGCAAGCCCTTTTCTTATTTCCTCAAAGATATCGGCTATGACTTCGTTGAAATCAATATTCTTATCCTCGCGCTGCTCCATAAAAATTCTTGTGTTGAACCAGCTTAATTTGCTCTCGGCGGCAACAAAAGCATCTGAGCCGTAGCCTATTTCCTTGTGTACTGCCGCTGCTTTGTTGCCGAGTATATAGTCAACAACCTCGTCAGCTCCTGCGCCTGTAAGTGCGGACATGGCCATAACAGGTACTGCGGGATAATTTTGTTTTATGAATCCGGTTATGGCTGCGGTTTCATCTTTGCTGATGGTGTCAATCTTGTTCAGGACAATTATATCTGCCTCAGCCATCTGCGCATCCAGCAGGAACTTCATTTCCTCAGGCAGATTTATATCCGCATTCTCAGGCATAATCATTTTTATTCTTTCGGGATCCACAATGCACATAAACGGCATAAGTGTAAACTGTCCTTTTTCCTTGTCGTCAAGCTCCAGATATACGTGGTCAAGAGCGCCTATGCCGCAGCCGGGTATGTCAGAGAAAATGATATCAGCGCCGGAAGCCTCAAGCTGATGCAGCTTGTCTACAAGATTTTCATGCTGATAGCATATGCAGTTGCCTGAAATCGGCAGTGTTGTGATTCCGGTAGTTGCCGTAAACTCCGCATCAACAATATTGCTTGCGCCAAGGTCGTTTGCGAGAATTGCCGCTTTGCCAAGACCTCTGCTGTTGATACTGTTTGCAAAGGCTATCATGGAAGTTGTTTTGCCGGCTCCCAGAAATCCGCTTGTTACCATATATTTTGTAGTCATTGTAATAATCCTCCCAGATCAAATAGTTAAGACAATTATATAACTCATATCGAAAAAAATCAATACATAGAACAGCTTAAAAATCTGTATCTGTTTGCAGTTTGAACAAGATAATCAG
>CAVJEY010000267.1:0-2357 GCA_963648745.1 Christensenellaceae bacterium Phil1 | reverse complement strand
CGTTTGAAAGATATTTTTCATCATAGGCCAGTGTGTATGCCGTATCATATGCAAACTGGGCATCCACTGCATCGATATAGCTCTGAACCTCATCCGCCATAGAAAGTTCGGAATCGATTTTGTAGCCTGAGTTGCCACAGGCGGTCATAGTTACAAGCAGGGCAAATGATAAGCCTGCCGCCAACAGTTTTTTCTTCATTTCAGTCTCCTCCTCAAAAAAATATATAAAGCAGCGTTTTGCTGCTTTAATACTATTCCAAATTTTCAGTTTTTTCTATGGCCCACCTGGTCCATTTTGTCCTTTTACCATATGCACAAGCTCTATTCTCGTTGAAACATCAAGCTTTTCGAAGATGCTGTGCATATGTCTTTTGACCGTATACTTGGATATATAAAGCTCCTCTGCAATCTCAGGATTGGTCCTGCCCGCGTATGCAAGAGCAAATACATCGCGCTCTCTCTGGGTCAGCATATGCATAGTCGCTATGCGGTCTATCATCTCATCCTCAGATTCTTCCTCCGAAGCTTCAATCTCTCTGGGATAAAAAACAGGGCTGAAATCGGCTTTGTATATATACACTGTATTGCACACTCCTATGACAAACAGCAAAAATGAGGTTATGTCAAAATTATCACTTATAACTGTCACGCCTTTGACTGTCCGCAAAACAATCGCCGCATTCCACCATCCGTTTATAACAAGCAGCGCAGTCACTGCAATAACATATGTCCTCAAAAGACGCGTCACGGTATCGTAAAGCATCTCTACAGCAGACAAAACAGTATATACGGACATTGTCGCCGCAATTACAATCTGCATCACATAGCCCGCCGTACCTGTTGTAAAAAAGTTCTCATCAAAAAACCATATGTACGCAACAAGTGATATCAGAAGAGTTGCAGCATACACCGGCAGAGCATATTTTTTCAGAGCTCCGCACAACGGATTTCTGTTTTTGATGTAAAAATTCAGAAACGCAACCCACATATAACCCTGCCACACAAACAGCGTTATATCTGCGACTCTGTTAAAAACACCGTATTCAAAGCTTCCGTCCATACAGTAGCGGAAGCTTTCAAACATATATAGAATTCCCAGCAGAAAGTTACTGAGGGCAAAGCCCATCATATAGTAAAGAGTTACAGGCTTCTCGCCTTTTTTGCCTCTTACCGCAAGCATTACAAGTGTTATTGCCGAAAACCCCGCAAGGCCTGCCATAAGATATACCATTAAAAACTGTGTCTGCATAAACCACTCCCGCTCTGTTATCTGTCATGTTCTATCAGTGCAATGTTGACTTCGTTCGGGTCTTTGATAAACGCCATTCTTCCCACAAGGGTTCTTACAGGCTCCATGGTAATCTCCACACCCTTTGCTCTCATCTGTTCAAGGGTGTTTTCGAGGTTTTCGACTTCGACCCCTACAGAATAAAGGCCTGTTTCAAAGTCACTGCTCTCTATCAGCTCTATCATGGCTCCGCCGCCGTCAAGTATTGTAATCTGAGCACCGTTTGGCAGGTCGTAAACCTCCTGCACTTCAAAGCCCATCACATTCTCGTAAAATGCCACCGATTCTTTCATATTGTCTGCAATCATTGTGGTATATCTGACTTTCATCCTGATCCTCCCTGCATATTATTCCATTGCAAGCTCTATAAGTCTGTCTAAAAGCTGCGGATACGGCAAACCTGCCGCCTCCCACATTTTGGGGTACATACTGATTGAGGTAAATCCGGGCAGAGTGTTAAGCTCGTTCAGTATGATACGGTTATCATCTGTCAGGAAGAAATCTATTCTTGACATACCTCTGCATCCCATAGCCCTGAATACTCTGACTGCAGTTTCTTTAATCTGCGCTTCAAGCTCCGGTGATATATCATCTATAATTCCTGTTCTGGAGCCTATGTCCGCATATTTTGCCTCATAGTCGTAAAACTCGTTGCAGGAGAATATCTCTCCTATCTTTGCAGCCTCAGGCTCATCATTTCCAAGCACTGCTGTCTCTATCTCCCTGCCTGTTATGGTCTCTTCGACAAGGATTTTTTCGTCATAACCGGCTGCCTCTGTCAGGCCTCTCAAAAGCTCCGCTCTGTCGTGAACCTTGGATATACCTACTGAGGAGCCTTCATTTGCCGGCTTTATAAACAGAGGGTATCTGCCGAAATGCGCTTCAACTCTGTCAAGCACTGCTTCCTCACCTGATTTCAGTTCGCTTGCCGTAACAAGAATATAGTCCGCCTGGGTAATGCCTGCGGCTCCGGCTATCAGCTTGGTTATGGCCTTGTCCATACTGCAGGCCGAAGCTGCAACTCCGGGTCCCACATAAGGTATGCCCGAAAGCTCCAAAAGCCCCTGAA
>CAVJEY010000266.1:0-2361 GCA_963648745.1 Christensenellaceae bacterium Phil1 | reverse complement strand
CATAATTAACTTTTAACTGTCTATTTCTGTCCATTGATAATTTCCTCTATAGATAAGAACGGCACCTCTGAAAACAGCTCCGAAAGCTCATCGTCTATTTCCAATGCGATGGCGATTTTAATCAATGATTTCAGCGAAATCTCTCCTGTGTTTTCAAAGCGTTTGACAGAGCCGAGGCTTACTCCCGATTTTTCGGCAAGCCTCTGTTGTGAAATCTTTCTCCGCTTCCTTATTTCTTTAATACGCAGCGCGATATCAGTCTGCATTTCTTTTGGTGTTTTTTGTTTAATAGTTATCATAGCTAATATTTTATCTCATCTGCTCAAAAATATCAAGATTCAGCTAATATTTTATCCCACTAAAAAAGACTGCCGAAACAGCCTTTTCAGATACTATTTGTTAAGAATTTCCATAAATTCTTTGCCTGTAATAGTTTCTTTTTCATACAGGAACTGCGCTAGCTCATCAAGCCTGTTGCGGTTTTCCTGTAAAATATACCTTGCCTTTTCATGCTGGGTCTTTACCAGCTCGACAACCTTCTGGTCAATTTCTCTCTGGGTTTCTTCCGCACATTCCAGAGAGGTATCGCCGCCAAGATATTTGTTGTTTACGGTTTCCATTGCCACCATATCAAAGTCATCGCTCATACCGTAGCGTGTAATCATAGCGCGGGCAAGCTTTGTAGCCTGTTCAATATCGTTGGCTGCTCCCGTTGTGATTTCGCCGAAAACAATCTCCTCGGCTGCTCTGCCGCCTGCAAATGTAGCAATTTTGTTTTCAAGTTCCTGCTTGCTCATAAGAACCTTGTCATTCTGTTCAACCTGCATTGTATATCCCAGTGCGCCTGATGTACGAGGTATTATCGTTATTTTCTGAACAGGAGCAGACTCTGTCTGCATAGCTGCAACCAGCGCATGCCCTATTTCGTGATAAGCCACAACCTTTTTCTCGCTGTCGGTCATAATAGCATTCTTCTTCTGATATCCTGCTATAACCACTTCTATGCTTTCCTCAAGGTCTGCCTGCTGTACCGTAGTGCGTCCGCTTCTGACTGCACGAAGCGCAGCCTCGTTTATAATATTGGCAAGCTCAGCGCCGGAGGTGCCTGCCGCCATACGCGCAATTGTATGGAAATCAACATCATCCGCAGTTTTTATTTTCTTTGCATGAACCTTGAGTATAGCCTCTCTGCCTATAAGGTCAGGAAGCTCTACAGGTACGCGGCGGTCAAATCTTCCCGGTCTTGTCAGAGCAGGGTCTAGGGATTCAGGCCTGTTGGTTGCCGCAAGAATAATAACTCCGGTATTGCCCTCAAAGCCGTCCATTTCCGTCAGAAGCTGATTGAGAGTCTGTTCTCTTTCATCATTGCCGCTGAAATTACCGTCACGTTTTTTGCCTATTGCATCTATTTCGTCAATAAATACAATACAAGGCGCTTTTTCTTTAGCCTGCCTGAACAGGTCACGAACCTTGGAGGCTCCCATACCTACGAACATTTCCACAAATTCCGAGCCTGACATAGAGAAAAACGGTACCTTTGACTCGCCGGCCACAGCCTTTGCCAGCATTGTCTTGCCTGTTCCCGGAGGGCCTACAAGCAGTACGCCCTTTGGCATTGAGGCTCCGACCTCTGTATATTTATTCGGATTGTGAAGATAGTCTACAATCTCCGCAAGGCTTTCCTTTGCTTCATCTTCACCGGCGACATCATCGAAGCTGATGCCCTCTGTGGACTGAACATAAATTTTGGCGTTGCTTTTGCCAAGTCCAAAGGAAAGGGCATTGTTGCCTCCTGCTTTGTCCATAAACTTCCGGCTCATATACTGGCCCAGTCCTATGAATATGATGAGAGGAAGGATAATGCTGAGAAATCCGCTGAGAAGCGGTGACATTGTCGTCTGAATATCCCTGGCAAACTCTGCCCCGGACTCATAGAGCCTTTCGGTAAGTGTCGGATCGTCCATAGCTCCCGTCTTGTAAACCGTTGTTTCTTTTTTGTCTGTAAATACAATCTGGGAATCCTGCACCTCAACCTTGCCGATTTTCTTCTGCTCTATCATACTCATAAAGGTTCCGTAGTCAACTTCCTTGACCTTCTCCTGTGCAATCAGTGGCATTGCGAGTATGTTGAACAGGAATATAACCAGCAGTGCTATTGCGTAGTAATAAATCAGTGGTTTTTTTGGCGATTTTACTTCTTTCATACCAAAGCAAACTCCTTTCCTGCTTTTGTTTTTACGATACTTCAATCAGAATTATTTCTCCTGCTGACAGTATACATACAGTTTAATGGCTTTTGTCATTTTTTTCAACGGTCATATTACTGCATTTGTATAGACAAAGCAAAATCAGTCAGCTTTA
>CAVJEY010000265.1:0-2364 GCA_963648745.1 Christensenellaceae bacterium Phil1 | reverse complement strand
CTCCCCGCCTCTGTTGCTCTCTGATATATCCTCTCTGTACGGCAGGAAAAACAGTACCAGTGTGTTTCCCGGCCTGTAAATCTCCGCAGGATGCCTGCATATTCCCATTCTGTAAAATGTATCGAATGCCGTATCCTTGGCATCATGATAGGCTATGACAGGGTCCTGATATGTTCCGATGCAGTCGTTTTCTGCTTCGTATTCATCAATCGCTTTCCTGACATTGACTTCAATGGCTGCCTTTATTCTTTTGAGTTCATCTGCTGTGTACATAATACCTCCTTGTGAATCACACCTGCCAGCTGTTAAGATATGATTTCTGCTCATCTGTAAGCTCATCTATCTCAACGCCCCATGCCGCAAGTTTTCTTCTTGAAACTATATCGTCAATTTCCCCGGAAACATCTATTACTCTGTTTTCGAGCTGTCTGTAGCTGTCTTTGATATACATTGCCGAAAGAGCCTGCACCGCAAAGCTCATATCCATAACCTCTGCAGGGTGTCCGTCTGCGGCTGCAATATTGACAAGCCTGCCCTCTGCAATGACGTTTATGTGTCTGCCGTTTGCAAGCTCATATCCCATTATGTTTTTTCTGGTCTCTTTTTTGCTGACTGTAGCATCTTCGAGTGCAGCCATATCTATTTCGCAGTTAAAATGACCTGCATTGGTAAGAATCGCCCCTTCTTTCATTGTGAGCATATGCTCTGCTGTTATTGTTTTACAGCAGCCTGTAGCCGATACAAATATATCTCCAAGAGGCGCGGCCTGTTCCATCTTCATAACATCAAAACCGTCCATTCTGGCTTCGATAGCCTTGACCGGATTGATTTCCGTGACAATAACTTTAGCTCCAAGAGCTTTTGCCCTCATCGCTATACCCCGAGAACACCAGCCGTAACCCGCAACAACTACGGTTTTGGCCGCTATTATGAGATTGGTATTGCGCATGATACTGTCCCATACAGACTGCCCGGTACCGTATCTGTTATCAAACAGGTGCTTGCAGTCGGCATCGTTTACTGCCACCATTGGGAATTTGAGTACACCCTCTCTTTCCATAGCTTTTAATCTGATAACGCCTGTGGTTGTCTCTTCGCAGCCGCCCCATACAGCTTCACCCAAATCAGGTCTTTTTTCGTGTATCATGCCTACAAGGTCGCCGCCGTCATCAATGATAATGTTTGGCTTAACCTCAAGACAGCTTTCTATGTCATCCATATACTGCTGCTCCGATGCTCCGTGATGAGCATATACTCTAAGTCCTCTCTCGACTAAGGCAGCTGCAATATCATCCTGCGTAGACAGCGCATTGCTGCCTGTCACAGACATCTCGGCTCCGCCTGCCGCAAGTACAAGACACAGGTATGCCGTCTTGGCTTCAAGGTGCACAGACAGAGAAATTCTGGTGTTTTCAAAGGGTTTTGTCTTTGAAAATTCCTCTTCAAGCCCCCTTAGCAGAGGCATATTGTTTCTTACCCACTCAATTTTCTGATGTCCTGACGGCGCAAGCGATATGTCGTTTATATCGTACTGTTTCATATTTCCTCCAGAGTTATTGGTTTTGTTGTTCAATTGTGCATACATTATTAATTTTATCACCAAAAATCCGCAAAGACAACGGTTTTTACTTTACTATTTCTTTTGTATGTTATACAATATCCCTCGTGAGTTCGAAACCATCCTCACTATAAACAAAACTAGGGAGACATTTTAATGAAAAACAAAACAACTTATCTTACTTATGCTGCACTCATAGCAGCTCTTTATGTAATTCTGTCACTTGTATCTAATCTGTTCGGTCTTGCAAGCGGCGCTGTTCAGATCAGAATCTCCGAAGCGCTGACTGTGATGCCGGTGTTTACTCCTGCAGCGGTTCCCGGTCTTTTTGCCGGCTGCATTGTCTCCAATATTCTTACAGGCTGTGCCCCATGGGACATAGCGCTCGGAAGTCTTGCAACACTGATTGGAGCTGTATTCACACGTATTTTCAGAAAGCACGATATTCTGTGCCTGCTGCCTCCTGTTGCAGCAAACACTCTGATTCTGCCCTGGGTACTCTCACTTGTCTATCATTTTGACGGTTCCATATGGTATTTTGCTGTTACTGTTTTTGCAGGGGAGCTGATTTCCTGCGGCATATTGGGGTATCTGCTGAGAAAAACTCTACGCAAATATGACAAAATCATACGGTGGGAGTGAAAAAGGTGTCAACATATCCCTGTTCACACCTTAATTCCCTCATGCATTTATATTTTCTTACTGTTCCTGTTTGTTCATGCAGCAGTTTTTGTATTTTTTTTTTTTTTTTCATGGGCAAGGATCGTTTCTTCCGATTTTTTCTTCCGTCCGTCTGTAGGTCTGAG
>CAVJEY010000264.1:0-2389 GCA_963648745.1 Christensenellaceae bacterium Phil1 | reverse complement strand
TGGAGGCTGCAGTAAAGGATGCGAAAAAAGAGGGTGTTCTTGTGGATTTTCTTAACAGGTATGCGTCGGAGGTTGAAGGTATGCTTAAGGGAATAACAGTAGAGGAATACGGCAGGGTCATGAAGAAAGAGGGACTTGAAGAAGGCAAAGCAGAAGGCCTTGAACAAGGCGAGAAAATCGGTGAAGCGCGCGGACGTAGCGAAGGCCTTGCAGAGGGCAGAAGTGAAGGCGAAGCTTCCGGCAGAGCAGAGCGTGAGATTGAGATGGCGAAGGCTATGAAAGACGACAATGAGCCTGCAGATAAGATTGCGAAATACACAGGGCTTTCTAAAGAGGAGATAGAGAAATTGTAATACCGTATATGACAAAACCCTGCCGCTCCGCTCTGAAACGGCATATGGCAGGGATAAATTGAGAACATCCGAATTTGAGGGGCTGAATATATTTCGGCCCCTCAATCAGCGTTTTTCAGAAAAATTTATTACTCTATTTTTTCTGCTCCTCATATTTGTGCTTGGTTGCAAGACCGCCGCGTATATGGCGCTCAGCCTTGTTGTTATCTAAAACAGCTTTTACCTCTGAGGCAAGAGCAGGGTTTATTTCTGTCAGTCTTTCTGTAATGTCCTTGTGTACAGTTGATTTTGATATTTTGAATTTCTTGGCTGCAGCTCTTACTGTAGAGCCGGTTTCAACTATGTAACCGGCAAGTTCCAAGACTCTCTCTTCTATATAATCTTTCATTGATAACCACCTCAAGCCATATTGTCTTAACCTTTTAATGAAATATATGCCCGCAGCAGGCAAGATATGCGTTACGTGACAAAATAGCGCAATATTTATTTGGGAAAAAGTGTCGAAAAAGATATGTATAATGTGGCAAAAACGGTGGAGGTAAGAGTAATGTGATCAGAGTGTTCTGGCTGGCTGTTCAGTTTGTTAGAAATGCACAGAGAATGCAGCATGAGAAAGCTGCGGTGCCTGTAGCGTCTTTTGCTCTTAATGATTATTCTTCGAGTGAACCAACAGAGTTTGAGCTTGATTATACCTTCGGCGGTATTAAGTACTGGTATTCTTTTGCTGCCACAAGAGAAAAAATTGTGAGTGAATCTTTGTATCATGCACCTAAGGGTCAAAAGTCGCGGGTATTTGTTAGAGAGGGACAGGAATTTACATTTACAGAAGATAAAGCTTATAAGTGAGGCGGTGGCTGAGAACCAGTTGCTTTTCTCGGTTGCGTGTACTATGAATGATGGCATATGTGTAAATGCTGTGAAGTGGTTTAGAGAAGATATTATATTCTCCAGAGATTATGCAGATATTCCAAGACAATTATTAGAGTTTTATGATGACGGCAATATGCTGAAGGCTATTTCTGATTATGCCAAAACAGCTGACATTGGTATTGAGGAGATGCAGTTTGAAGTAGAGAACAAAGAGATAGAAACTGATTTTAAGTTTCCTGATGATATTCACGAGGGAATGAAAGCCGCATTGACATCTTTTGTGCAGATTTTGTCTGAGACAACAAATAATTCGGAAAACAGGTTGAAAATGAGCAGGGTTAAGGCAAAAGCAAAGCATAAGGGCATCAATGCAAACGGGGAAGATGAACTATATAATCTTGAATTAGAGGACGAATCAGATGGTACAAGAAAACTTATGTCTATTGCACCGTCAATTGAATCTGTTCTTGCAAAGGGTGGAGCTTTGCTGGTAGATGAGCTGGAAAAAGAATTACATCCTATGCTTGTTGATTTCATTGCTGCAAAGTTTCAGAGTAAAAGAAGTAACCCGAACGGTGCTCGGATTATATTCACTACGCATAATACAGAGCTTATGAATCTGGGACTCATAAGAAAAGACCGGATATACTTTGCAGACAAAAATAAATCAGACAGTGCATCCGAACTTTATAGCGTGACTGATTTCGCCACAAAAACCGCGGACAATATCAGAAAGGGATATTTGGCAGGAAAATACGGCGCAACACCGGATATAGAGATGGAAGAGGTGAAATGATGGCCGGAAAGAAGGCAGTCGAGGTTCCGGTAAAACAATAATAAGAGTGTTTTGTGAAGGTGAGAGTGAGCAGGCTTATACTGAATTTTTGAAGTATAAATTCAGTGAGGTTGCTGTAATAAAATATCCTAAAGAAACCGGTCTGTCTGACAGAGTTAAAGATTGATTTATGAAGACCCCTCATATTCAAATGTTTACAAAGCTATTGAGTTTTTAGAGAAGACAGGGAAATAAGGTGTAATAAAATAGTGGTAGGGAAAAAACATGAAAACGCACGGACAAGCCGTTTAGGCTGAATGAACTCAGTATATTAATCCCCAGCAGAGCTGGGGAGAACAGAGTAGCTGTAGCGTTGCCTAGAGTACCAAAA
>CAVJEY010000263.1:0-2447 GCA_963648745.1 Christensenellaceae bacterium Phil1 | reverse complement strand
GCCCCCGTTATAATCATTCCGTCAAAATATCTGTCCTTAACCTTGTCAAAGGTAGTATAGAATTTAAGCATATGCTCTTTTGAGGTGTTCTTTGACTCATGGCTCTTAACCTGCATAAGCTCCAGCTCCACCTGCAGAGGAGTATTACCAAGAAGCCTTGCCAGCTGCGTTTCGGTTGCCACCTTTGTGGGCATCAGATTAAGCACAAGTATCTGCAGAGGGCGTATATCCTGAGTGGTAGCCCTCGTATCATTCATTGTAAATATGTTTTCACTGGCAAGCACCTTCGCTGCCGGCAGTTTATCAGGTATTCTGATAGGCATAATATTCCCCTCCTATTTCAGTGCATTTTCAATATCTGCAATAAGGTCAGCGGCATCCTCAAGACCGCAGGAATATCTTACAAGGTCAGGTGATACTCCTGCCGCTTCAAGCTCACTGTCTGTCATCTGTCTGTGAGTTGAGCTTGCAGGATGCAGACAGCATGTCCTTGCGTCCGCAACATGAGTTTCTATTGCCGCAACTCTTAAGTTTGCCATAAACTTTTCGGCTGCGGCTCTGCCGCCTTTAACTCCGAAGCTTACTACACCGCAGGAGCCGTCCGGCAGATATTTCTGTCCCGCTTCATAGTCCCTGTCACCTTGGAGTCCACAGTATTTAACCCATGCTATTTTGTCATGCTTATTCAGAAACTCGGCAACTGCCTGTCCGTTTTCACAGTGTCTTTTAACTCTGACATGAAGGCTCTCAAGTCCCAGATTCAGAATATATGCATTCTGCGGTGACTGAATTGAACCGAAATCTCTCATAAGCTGAGCTGTGGCCTTGGTTATGTATGCACCTTCAAGTCCGAATTTCTCGGCATAGGTTATACCATGATAGCTGTCGTCAGGAGTGCAAAGTCCCGGAAATTTATCCGCATATTCAAGCCAGTTGAATTTGCCCGAGTCAACAATGCATCCTCCCACGCCTGCACCATGACCGTCCATATATTTTGTTGTTGAATGAGTAACTATGTCTGCACCCCATTCAAAAGGTCTGCAGTTTACAGGAGTTGCAAACGTATTATCTATAATCAGCGGCACTCCGTGTCTGTGAGCCGCTGCTGCAAATTTTTCGATATCTAAAACAGTAAGCGCAGGATTTGCTATGGTTTCTCCGAATACAGCCTTGGTGTTAGGCCTGAATGCAGCCTCAAGCTCCTCTTCTGTGGCATACGGAGATACAAATGTAAAATCAACACCCATTTTTTTCATTGTAACAGCAAACAGATTGTATGTGCCGCCGTATATGCTGCTTGAAGCAACAACATGATCTCCGCAGGAGGCTATATTGAACACCGCATAAAAATTAGCCGCCTGTCCCGATGATGTGAGCATCGCAGCACTTCCGCCCTCAAGAGCCGCTATCTTGGCTGCCACATAATCATTGGTGGGATTCTGAAGTCTTGTATAGAAATACCCCGATGCCTCCAAATCAAACAGCTTGCCCATATCCTGACTTGTATCGTACTTAAAAGTCGTACTCTGAATAATAGGTATCTGTCTTGGCTCTCCGTTGCCGGGTCTGTAGCCTGCCTGCACACATTTAGTTCCTATTGATTTTTCATTCATAACATACCTCCATAAAAAAAGACGATGTCGACTTACGCCAAAATCGCCCTTAGTAAACTCATCTCTCAAGCAGTGTCTAGAGAATACGACCAAAGGCGTTGCTACACATCATCATAACCATATTCATTTTGCCTGCATTACGACTGTACATAACACTGCCTCCTGCTTATCTATGCATATATTTTATGTCATAAGCACATATTTGTCAACACTGTTTTGTGATTTTGGTATAATTCTGACGGATTTTTAACGGATTTTATAGTTACTGTACCATTTGCCGCAATTAATATAGTAATTGCAGAACATAGGGGCAATATCCCCTGTCAGTTCATTTGACACAACCGCACTGTATGTTTTATATAATATAGGGTAATACGGCAGCTCATCATTTAATATCTTTTTTAATGATTCTACCGACGCCTTTATGTTTTCTTCACTGTCAGGAGTGTTTATATCCGCTGCAAGCGACAGAGCCTCTGCGTTTTCATAACCTGTATAATTGCCCGAAGCTATAAACGGAGTCAGATCATAATACTCGGAAATTCTGGCGCCCCCTATATAAATGTCATATCTGCCCGCTTTAAGATAGGATTTATACTGCTGCTGACTGCACGATATTATCTGTGTTTTGAATGATATTTTTTCAAGGTTTTCTGC
Source organism: Christensenellaceae bacterium Phil1 (assembly GCA_963648745.1). Taxonomy (GTDB): domain Bacteria; phylum Bacillota; class Clostridia; order Peptostreptococcales; family Anaerovoracaceae; genus UMGS973. Next base: position 177 of record CAVJEY010000263.1, on the reverse strand, counting down.
TATGATTTCAGCAGCGCTTTTTCTTATCCTGTTGCTGTTTACAAGAATTTTTACGGTAAAAGTCCTGCCTTCGCTGTTCTCAAGATAGCCGTCCTTGTTCACATCGGCAAACCCTGCGCCGTCTAAAATATCCTTTGATTTTTTGCGGCTCAGACTGTACATATCACCTTTGTTTTC
>CAVJEY010000262.1:0-2468 GCA_963648745.1 Christensenellaceae bacterium Phil1 | reverse complement strand
AAATTGCACACGCTTCCTGTTTGATTATACACATATTATATCAAAACAAGAACATATGTTCAATAAAAGATCAATCTTATTAAAACTACCCATGTGGGTAATTCCCAAATTCCTATTTTCTGATAGAATTGCAGTAGATTAAATATTCAGAAAAGGAGGAATTTTTAATGAAAAAACTATCAGCACTTATATCAGTAATATCACTTTGCATCGTACTTGCTCTTACCGGATGCGGACAGAGTGAAAACACTACGGCAGACTGCTACAACGGCAACTTTACCGGCGTGGTGGAGGACAACGGCGTAATATCATTCAAAGGCATACCTTATGCCAAGGCACCTGTTGGTGACTTAAGGTGGAAAGCGCCTGAGCCGGCAGAGGAAAGCGATGAGGACTTTACCGCCGACAAATACGGCAAATCATCAATCCAGTACGAATGGCATTCAGAGGGCGGTTCATACAATGAAATCGGTGAGGACTGTCTGAGCTTAAATGTCTGGACCAGGGATCTTGAAACCAAAAACAAGCCTGTAATGTTCTATATCCACGGCGGCGGATTCGCATGGGGCGGTACTGCAGACAACCTGTATGACGGCAAATATATAGTGGAGGAAAACGAAGATGTTGTAGTTGTGACTTCAAACTACAGAGTCGGCATGATGGGCCTTATAGATTTCAGTGACGTTGAGGGCGGCGAGGATTTCCCTGACAGCGGATACCTCAGTGTGCTTGACCTGATACAGAGTCTTAAATGGGTTCAGCAGAACATAGAAGCCTTCGGCGGCGACCCTGACAACGTAACTATATTCGGAGAATCCGCAGGCGGAGCATTTGTATCGATTCTCTGTGCGGTAGACGAAGCCGACGGACTGTTTAACAGGGCTATAGCCCACAGCGGCTCACTCAACCTTACATATACCAAAGAGGATTTTGACAATATAGGGCTTACACAGGCTCTGATGGAAAAAGCCGGAGCAGAGAATATGGATGATCTGATGGCAATTCCTGAGGACGAACTGATTGAAATGTATACTTCATATGATGAGGACGGCAGCTGCCTTAACGACCTTTACAATATGCCGCTTAGAGGCAGCGGCAGCATTATCCCTGAGGATCCGTATCAGGCTCTCAAAGACGGAGCCGCAAAGGATGTCACTATGATAATAGGCACCAATGCAGACGAATGGAGATACTGGGTAAATGAAATGGGCGATGTTGAAATGTCTGAAATGGACGAGGACGGCATAGCCGAGAATATGGCCATGTATGAGGAATATGTTGCCCGGGAAAAATACGACAGCGCTGTGGCGGCAGCTACAGATGAGGAAAAAGCAAAGCTTGAAAAATTCCTTGATATTGTTGATGCAGATGAGACAGTGTGGAAATACACCGAAATAGGTAACGAAACAGGATTCAGAATGCCTTCGATTGCTGTGGCAGAAGCTCAGAACGAAGGCGGCGGCACAGCATATATGTACTATTTCTGCAAGAAATCCGACAACTTTGATTTCATAGGCGCATGCCATGCATCTGAGCTTGCGTATGTATTCCATAATATCGATGAGACTATATTCTCAGGCACGGTGGATGAAAAGCTTGCTGACGATATGTGTGCATCATGGACTAATTTCGCAAGAACAGGTGATCCGAGCAATGACGATGCTGAGTGGACTCCATATACTCTGACTGACAGAGCAACTATGGTTATCGGTGATGACTGCAGCATGAAGATGGTAAACGACCCTGAGAGTGAGCAGAGAAAGCTTATGGAATGGTCTGTCAGGTACTATCTGAAATAGGGAATACACCTGAACAATGAAGAAAATACAGTGAAGCAGATCGGACACAATATCCGATTTGCCCTCAGTCTGGATTTATTTGAATAAGCATCCTGAACTTTAGGCGGCTGCAGGGTGCTTATTTCTTTTTGCTATTATTCTTTTATATTGTGAGTGATTGCGATATTTCCCATCGTATTATATATTAGAACAGAGCGTCAGGGAGGGAAAAATGAATGATCTAAAACTTATAAAGCATATATATGTATGCTTGCAAGGAGCTTTGCAATAGATATACTGCGAAAAAAATCCAAAGCAGTTCCTGTGGATACAGCAGAATATGATATTGCGGATATTTCGATAAATCTTGAAGATGAATTTATAAAAAAGAAACGCAAACCATTGTAAGACAGGCTGTTGAGAATATGGGTGAGCCTGAAAGAAGCGTATTTGTGCTGAGATATTTCTATTTCTTTTCAATAAAGGATATTGCTTTGGAGCTTGATATTGACAGTAAGAAAGTAGAAAACATTCTTTACAGAAAAAAGGCGATGCTTAGAAAGCTGCTTATAGAAAGGGGGATTACATACAATGAAAATTTATGAAATTGTAAATGATATAGATATTAAGGATACCTGCTTTGCAGGGGAAATTCAGTTAAGCTGTGAGGAACAGAAAAAAATATTCGAT
>CAVJEY010000261.1:0-2471 GCA_963648745.1 Christensenellaceae bacterium Phil1 | reverse complement strand
ACGTACCTCTGGTGCACCAGTTGTTCTGCCAAGGGCATAGCTGGGTAGCCACGTATGGACGGGATAAGCGCTGAAAGCATCTAAGTGCGAAGCCCCCCACAAGACAGGATCTCCTCCAGTAATGGTAAGACCCGTGGAAGACTACCACGTTGATAGGTCGGAGGTGTAAGTGCAGTAATGTATTAAGCTGACCGATACTAATAGGTCGATAGCTTGACCAGTGGTTTCTGGAGAAATATCACATGTAGGCTAGAGTAGTTTTTAAGGTTAAAATCCGGTGACAATAGCGGGGAGGGTACACCTGTTCCCATCTCGAACACAGCAGTTAAGCTCCTTAGCGCTGATGATACTTGGCGGGCGACCGCCCGGGAAAGCAGGACGTTGCCGGTTTTTTATTTTAGGGCCCTATGGTCAAGCGGTTAAGACACCGCCCTTTCACGGCGGTAACTCGGGTTCGAGTCCCGATAGGGTCACCAAAATATGCGCGTGTGGCGGAATTGGCAGACGCACTAGATTTAGGTTCTAGCGGGAGACCGTAGGGGTTCAAGTCCCTTCACGCGCACCAATTTTGCACACGCTTGATTTAATTCCGGAAGTCTTTTCCGGTTTTTGCGTAATTGAATACATCTGGATAGAGGCGCAGATGACATCAGTAGATGCCGACTTGAGAGTTAAGGGCTCTCTTATATGCGGTATCGAAAGGAGATTCTGCCGAAGGAGATTCTGCCTTGGAATTTACCTGGGACGCTATATAACATATGGCGTACTGTCGCATTGCGGAGAGCTATCGATGGAATTTGTTAATAAATATGACTTAAATGCCATGGATATGCTTCAGATAGTTATTCATGGCATTTTTTTATATTTTATTAACGGAGGTTTGAAATGAGAAGAAACAAGTTAATTCTTTTAATCAGTGCAGCAATGCTCATCATAATGCTTTGCCCTGTGATGTGCTTTGCTACAGGCGATGAAGCAGAATATGTACCTGCCATATACGCCAAGTGGTGGTCGGTAATACCGCCGCTGGTAGCCATAGGTCTGGCCCTTATAACCAAGGAGGTATACAGTTCACTGTTTATCGGTGTTGTTATAGGCGGAGTGCTTTATGCAGGCGGCAACTTTGAAATGACAATGACTCATGTCCTTCAGGACGGTATCGTTGGCTCACTGTCAGACGCCTACAATGTAGGTATCCTTATTTTCCTTGTTATACTCGGTGTAATCGTTGCAATGCTCAACAGAACAGGCGGCGCTGCAGCATTCGGTAAATGGGCAATCAAGAGAGTAAAGACTCAGGCCGGCGTGCAGATTATGACCATAATCCTCGGTATTCTTATATTCATAGATGACTATTTCAACTGTCTTACAGTAGGAAGCGTAATGTCACCTATCGCTGAGGCTCAGGGACTGCCGAGAACAAAGCTGGCATACCTTATAGACTCAACAGCAGCTCCTGTATGTATCATAGCCCCTATATCATCATGGGCGGCAGCGGTAACAGGATTTGTTGACGGCGAAAACGGCTTTGCACTGTTCATCAAGGCCATACCTTTCAACTTCTACGCTATCCTGACAATAGTTATGATGTTTACATTGGTTGCGCTCAAGTTCGACTACGGTGCAATGAAAAAATATGCGGACAAGCTGCTTGACGATACTATAGATACACAGAGCTCAGACCTTGAAACTTCTGTTTCGGAAAACAGAAGGCGTGAAGGCGGAGTTATAGATCTGGTATTACCTGTTATAATCCTTATTATTGCATGCGTACTCGGTATGATTTACTCAGGCGGATTCTTCTCAGGCACAGGCTTTGTTGAATCCTTCTCAGGCTCGGATGCTTCAGTAGGTCTTGTAATAGGCAGCGTTATAACTTTAATACTCACAGTTATAATCTATATGATCAGAGGAGTTATAAGCTTTAAGGATGCTATGAACTGCATACCTGAAGGATTTAAGGCAATGGTTGCTCCAATCCTTATTCTGACTCTTGCATGGACACTCAAAGCAATGACCGACAGCCTCGGCATCGCAGAATTCGTAGCAGGCATCACAGAACACTTCGCAGGTTCACTTATGAGTATGCTTCCTGCAATAATATTCATAATCGGCTGCATACTTTCATTCGCATCAGGTACATCATGGGGAACTTTCGGAATCCTGATTCCTATTGTTGTAGAAGTATTCCAGAACAGCGATCCTCAGCTTATGATCGTATCAATTTCAGCCTGCATGGCAGGTGCTGTAGTAGGCGACCACTGCTCACCTATTTCAGATACAACCATCATGTCAAGTGCAGGAGCAAAATGTAACCATATGGCGCACGTTGCAACACAGCTTCCGTATGCGATTACAGCAGCATCGGTTTCATTTGTTACATACATCGTTGCAGGCTTCACAAGATCAGCATGGATATCACTTCCTATAGGTATTGTGCTGATGATAGGAACTCTGGTTGTTATAAGGGC
>CAVJEY010000260.1:0-2472 GCA_963648745.1 Christensenellaceae bacterium Phil1 | reverse complement strand
TTATAAACTCTGTGTTTTCTCCAATATATTCTGTTATTTTTTAATAACAAAGAGCAATTATTCTCCCGTCAGTCCTCTATCTTATGATACGCCTTTGCTTTTTCGCAGTCTTTTTTTATCTGGCTGCTGAGTTCCTCAACGCTTTTGAACTTCCTCTCATCTCTGGTCTTTCTGATAAACTGTACCAGTATCTCCTTGCCGTAAAGTTCCTTGTTAAAGTTGAATATGTGAGTCTCCACGTTCTTTTTGTACTCACCTATTGTCGGTTTGACTCCCACGTTTGTAACAGACGGATATTTGACTCCGTTGTATACGCAGTACGTTATATATACACCGTTAGGAGGTGTCACCATACTCTCGTCTATGACAAGGTTTGATGTCGGAAAACCTATGGTTCTGCCCAGCTTGTTGCCTACCACAACCTCGCCGCTTATCTCATAATATTCGCCCATGTACTTGCGGCATTTATCGACCTGCCCTGTTTCTATGAGACTGCGTATGAATGTGCTGCTGACAAGATTGCCCCCTATTTCAAAAGGCTCCATCATATTAACTTCAAAGCCTTTTTCTTTGCCTGTTTTTTTGAGCAGGTCGGGATTGCCCTCTGCTTTGGCACCGAAGCTGTAGTTAAAACCGCAGAAGGCATATTTCATACGGAATTTGTCCACCAGCAGCTCCTCTATGAAATCCTCAGGCTTCATATTGCATATGTCCCATGTAAACTCTATATTGAAAAGATAATCAACGCCAAGGCTTTCGATTATTCTTTCTTTTTCTCCTTTGTAGAGGATATTTTTAACTATGGTGCGCCCTGCCAGAAGATTTCTGGGGTGATTTGAAAATGTAAACACCGCGCTTTTGAGTCCTGTTTCCTGTGCTTTTCTGACTGCGCTTGTTATAAGGTGTCTGTGACCTTTGTGCACTCCGTCAAAATTACCCAGCGCAATCGCCGTAGGGCTTATTCCTTTGATTTCTTCCAAACTGTTAAATATTCTCATCAAACACTACCTCTGAAATATTTTGTCGGGAACCAGCATCTTTTTTTCTTCGTCATAATATGCAGTTCCCAGAAAGTTTCTGTTTTCTTTTTCATATATATTATACATCCTGCGGTAAATATCCTTAACCGGGATTTTGTTCTCTCCGTCGTTTTTCTCAAATTCCGGGCGTTTTTCGATCTCCACTCTGCGCAGCTCAAGCCAGCCGCCGTTTACAAACCATCTGGCGCCATGCCTGTCCACCGTGCCCTGTCCGAAATGAATCAGCGGATAATCCGGCGGATACAGCAGCCTTTCGATGTCCTCAGCCGCCGCATCTCTCAAGGCTTCAAGGTCTGCAGCATCCTCAACCGAAAAAACACCGCTTGCAAGTCTTTTGAGACTGCACATGGCAGCGCCGCAGCCCAGAGCTGCTCCCGCATCCCGGCATATTGATCTGATATATGTGCCTTTGGAGCATACAACCGTAAAAGTTATCTCTCCCGCCTCAAGGTCTGTTTTCTCTATTTCAAGCTCATCTATATATACATCTCTGGGTCTGATTTCGACTTCTTCGCCTGCTCTTGCATAGTCATAAAGCTTCCTGCCCGCAACCTTGATAGCTGAATATTTGGGCGGTATCTGGCTTATGCTGCCTTTGAAATTCTCAAAAACCTTATAAATATCCTGCTCTGTAACATCATCGAAACTGCTTTCCCTCAGGGTTTCTCCCCATATATCAAGAGTATCTGTTTCAATGCCGAGCCTGAGGCTGCATCTGTATTTCTTGAAGTCAAGATCAAGGTATTCCATAATCCTTGTGGCAGGGCCGAAGCACACCGGCAATACTCCTGTGGCCATGGGATCCAGCGTCCCTGTATGTCCGATTCTTTTTTGTCCCGTAATTCGCCTCAGCAGCTTGACAACATCGTGGCTTGTCCAGTCTGCAGGCTTGTTTATATTCAAAATTCCGTCTTTTATCATATATCGTATCCTTTTTTACTGCTGTCTTATCTATTATACTAGCCGCCCTCTGCTAAAGCAAGAATATAATGGGGTGTATATGTCTGAACTTGCCGATGAAATCAGGCCTGTCTATCAATAAGGGTAATCGCTTAAAATTCCCTGCTGTGCAGCAAACCATCCTGTGCAGGGAATTTATACGCTTCTTCCTTTACCCTTTTGAGCCATAATAAGAACAGCCGATTCATATTAAACCGACTGTTCAAATCCACCTTGACCAAGGTAATTATATTATAGTTTTTCTATCTCTCCTAAAGGCAGTCCCGTAAGCTCTGATATCTCGTCAAAGGAATACTTCTTATCCTTCATGGCTTTCGCCATCTCAATCTCACGCTCTGCTCTGCCGGAAGCCTCGCCTTCGCTGCGTCCTCGCGCTTCACCGATTTTCTCGCCTCGTTCGATGCCTTTCTCGACACCAAGCGCATATCCGTCCTGCCTGGACATTTCCATTGCTTCTTCCTGTGTCAGCTCT
>CAVJEY010000259.1:0-2510 GCA_963648745.1 Christensenellaceae bacterium Phil1 | reverse complement strand
CTCGTCTCCTGTCCCTGCAGATGTTCTGGAAAAAGCAATAAGGTCAATAGAATTTCTGGGGCTTGTGCCTTCGGTATACGAAAGCTGCAGACTTGACTGTGGCTATCTTGCAGGCTCAGACAAAACAAGAGCCTCTGATATAAATACGGCGTTTGCCGATGACAGCATCAAAGGCATATTCTGCCTCAGAGGCGGTTATGGTGCAATGCGGATTCTGCCTCTGCTTGACCTTGAGATGATCAAAAAAAATCCCAAGGTGTTTGTCGGCTACAGCGACATAACAGCACTTCACACAGTCTTTAACAGCCTGTGCGGATTTGTGACTTTTCACGGCCCCATGCCAAGCACAGACTATACAATTCACAGCAGCTATACAATTGATTCTCTCAAAGAAAACATATTCGGCTACGGTCCTCACAGAATATATAATCCTGAGGGCAAAGAAATATCTGTTCTTACAGCCGGCAAAGCAGAAGGTATCATCACCGGAGGCAATCTGTCGCTTCTTGCAGGCACACTGGGTTCGCCATATGAAGCAGACACAAAAGGCAAACTCCTGTTTATCGAGGATGTTTCCGAGGAACCTTACCGCATTGACAAAAACCTGACAGCACTTGCTCTTGCAGGCAAATTTGATGATGCCACAGGTATAATCTTTGGAATATTTGCAGACTGTGAAGCCACTGACAAAAGCCTGACACTTGACCGTATTATAGACGAGGTGGTGCTTCCCTGCGGCAAGCCTGTAATAAAAGGATTTCACGCAGGACATATATACCCTCAGCCTACGATACCTATGGGCGCAACGGCCATACTTGACACATCAAGGGACTATATAGAATTTATTTAAGGAGAAATTATTATGGGTACAGTATCAAATTCAGCAAACAAAGGCGATATAGCCAAAACAGTTTTAATGCCGGGAGATCCTCTCAGAGCAAAATATATTGCCGAGAATTTTTTAGACTCCCCTGTTTTGTATAATGAAGCAAGAAATATGTACGGATACACAGGCACCTACAAAGGCGTTCCTGTTTCTGTTCAGGGCTCAGGCATGGGTATGCCGTCAATGGGCATATATTCGTGGGAGCTTTTTACCTATTATGATGTAGACAATATAATCAGAATAGGTACTGCAGGCTCATTCAGCAGCGATATAAATATCGGAGATATTGTTGTAAGCCTTGCGGCTTCGACAGATTCAAACTACGAGCATACTTTCGGACTGCCGGGTCATTTTTCACCATGCGCAAGTTGGGAGCTTCTGTGCAGATTAAAACAGGTGTCAGATACCGAAAAAATACCGTTCAAGGCAGGAAACACTGTGTCCTGTGATGTTTTTTATGAAATCGGTGAGGACTGGTGGAAAAAATGGGCTTCAATGAACGTGCTTGCCGTCGAAATGGAAGCAGCCGCTCTCTATATGAATGCCGCCTATAACCACAAAAACGCTCTCGCAGTTATGACAATCAGCGACCATTTCATTTCAGGCGAAAAATCCTCCCTTGCAGACAGAGAAAAAAACTTCACAGATATGATGAAGCTGGCACTTGAAACCGCAGTGAAATAGCCTGCCTTTCCTGTGAATTTCAGTTCTCACCTGCCAAACCCTTTTGCATATGTCTGTTCTAAGGGCTTTTTCAGGCGATTTCAGGGGTTTTTGTGAGCCTGTTCACAACACACACACCATACAAAATACCGACCACTTAATATCAGGTATGAAACCCTGTATTTTGAGTCGGTATTATTTGTACGCCAATTTTTTAATAAAATGTGGTGCATTGCGGTATTTTACGGTATTTTTGAGGTTTGGCTTTTGGGGAAGTCAAATCCTGTAACCTCCTGAAATCCCTATATTACAGGTCCTATGCTGTCTATAGCATAAGGTGTAGCCTGATATACGAAGTAGTTGAGCCAGTTCTGATATATGAGATTAGCGTGTCCTCTCCATGTAACTATAGGCTCTCTGGTATCATCATTATCCGGGAAATAATTCTGAGGCATTTTGATTTCAAGACCCTGATTTTTGTCTCTCATATACTCCTGCTTGAGAGTATCAGCATCGTACTCTGAATGTCCTGTTATGAATATCTGTCTGCCGTTATCGGTCATTGCGGCATATACACCCGCTTCCTCTGATGAGGCCAGTATTTTGAGTTTGTTGCATCTTTCGAGGTCTTCTCTGTCAACTGTGGTATGCCTTGAATGAGGCACCATAAACACATCATCAAAGCCTCTCAGGAGTATTGCATTTTTTTTGTCAGCTTTGTGGGGAAAAACTCCAAACAGCTTCTCATCAAGGATTCTCTTGGGTATCCCGAAATGATAATACAGCGCAGCCTGCGCTCCCCAGCATATATGAAATGTACTGTAAACATGAGTCCTGCTCCACTCCATTATTGAACAAAGCTCGTGCCAGTATTCCACTTCCTCAAAATCCATAAGTTCAACAGGTGCCCCCGTTATAATCATTCCGTCAAAATATCTGTCCTTAACCTTGTCAAAGGTAG
>CAVJEY010000258.1:0-2552 GCA_963648745.1 Christensenellaceae bacterium Phil1 | reverse complement strand
AAATAATCTCTGGCCTGTTTTTCGCTCATTCCTTCTTTTTCCTGCAGATCGGCTATGACCTCATCTATGACGTAGTCAGTGAAATATGAAGCAAACGAGCTTGAAGAAGCATTGCTGAGCTTCATATGATCCTTCAGATCCTCTGCAAGCGCCTCATCCCTTTCGGAGGAGGTGATATAGCCCTGCTGGCACATAAATTTAAGAATAGTGTTTCTTCTTGATTCGGAAGCACTGCCGTTGTAGTAGTAAATCCAGTCGTTGTCCTGATTCAGGATATTTTCGTCATCAGAAGCTACAGAGCCTTTTTCGGCGCGAAGCACCAGAGCATTGGAAGTAGGGGACTGAGGCAGTGCCGCAAGAGCTGCGCATTCAAGCAGATCAAGCTCCTCCACATCTTTGGAGAAGTATGCGTTTGCCGCAGACTGTATGCCGTAGGTGCCGTAGCCCAGATTGATTGTATTGAGGTATGCCTCTATAATCTGCTCCTTGGAAAGATTTTTTTCAAGGCAGACTGTATAGTAGGCCTCTCTGATTTTTCGTGCATAGGTTCTCTCGCTGTCAAGATATATGTTTCGCGCAAGCTGCTGGGTCAGCGTGCTTGTGCCGCTTATCGGGTCGCTGCTGAAAATACTGTCCCTGATGGCGCCCAGTATTCTTATGAAGTTAAATCCGTGATGCTTCCAGAAAGTCTTGTCCTCGATTGAAACGATAGCGTTTATCATGTTTTCCGGAATCTGGTCATACTCGACATTTGTCCTGTTGCCGTCATCTCCTGCATATACGCTGTATATCTGGTTTCCTGCATCATCGTACAGAACAGAGCTTTCGTTCAGGGACGAATATATGTTATCGGGATCTATTTTCGGTGTTTTGATTATTACAACCGCAGCATATACGGCTGCAATCAGCACCAGTGCCAGAACCGCAAGAAGCAGTATCCTGATTATTTTTTTTGCCCGTGACGGTTTGGATTTGCCGACAGGTCTGCTGCCTGAGGGAGCCTTTGAAGAAGTATCCTTATTATAAAAAGCAGCGGTTCTTCCTTTGCTTTTTTTTCTTTGTTTTTTCACAGGTCTTTGTGGTATATGTTCGTTATTGTAGTTATCTGACAAAACTCCACCGCCTTTCAAATTACAAAATATACTATATTTTATCATATTTAAGGGCAGATTTAAAGGTTTTTCTTGTAAACTGCCGACAAAACAGCATTGAAATGTTAATGATTTTACCTTGCAATATTAGTATACAGGGCAGGTAAACAGCCGGGTAAAGGCAGTGCAATATGGGGATTTTGCAATTGATTAAGCCCGGCATGGATGCTATAATATAGCTGCATGGAGGGTTTTGATATGAATAGAGAAGCAGAAATCACATTTATGCAAACAAGGCTGATCAGGCTTGCGTCTGATAGGTGGCATCTGACGATAGATGAGGTTCTTGATTTGTTCAAAGACGCCGACGTCCTCGGGTATATTGAGAATGGCTACGGAATTTTCCACTGTGAAGGAGACGAGGCGGTGCTGGAAGATATCGCAGAAATGCTGAAGGGGAAGGGAATCGAAGTAAATGATAGAAATTAAAGATGGAATGACTCTTTATCACGGGAGTTACTGCGAAGTTAGTGAGCCGGAACTTGAAATATGTTTGAAAATGAAGGATTTCGGACAGGGGTTTTATTTGACAACATCTAAGAAACAGGCAGAAAGCTTTGTAAGGACATCGATAGTAAAGGCACGCGCTGCAGAAAAAATCAAAGATGAGCAGAGCTTTGGTTTCATTTCAATATTCAGGCTTATATCAGCAGAAACTCTCAATACTTATGTATTTGAAAACGCTGATGCAGACTGGCTTCACTGTGTTGCAGCACATAGAAAGAAAACGCTCTTTGATGACTTGGAGAAAAAGATGATCGGCGTTGACATAATTGCAGGGAAAATTGCAAATGATGCAACCAATACCATACTGGCTGCTTATATCGGCGGTGCATACGGAACTGCCGGAAGCCGGGAAGCGGACGAATTTTGCATCAGACAGCTGCTTCCGAATAAATTGCAGAATCAATATTGCTTCAGGACAGATGCGGCGCTTCGGTGCCTTGACTTTATAAGGAGTGAGAAAGTATGGCTAAAGTAGCAATTCCCAAGGAAAAAATGGATTATACGATAGATTTGCTTATATCCATGACGGTTGAGGAAATCGCTGAGATGACAGGCAAAGAATGCAAAGATGTTCTGCCTGAGTTTTTGCGGTCAAAGACCGGCAGGGCACTGTATGACGAAGAGAACAGGCTTTGGTGGAACGGACCGACATACCTCGCCGAGTTGTACAATGAGGAGATTCACTCTGCCGGATAACTGCCGTGTGAGCGATAATGATATCGAAACAGTTATGAGAACAAATATGAAGCAGTCATATCAGCTGATACAATTGGCTGATATGACTGTTTTTTGTGTTCATTCTGTGCAGTCTGACGCTTACGTTCCTGCTCTGGAAGTGTTTTTTGAAAAAATATATAAAAATTTTTTTAAGGGGTTCAGCGTATCAGTAAGATT
>CAVJEY010000257.1:0-2552 GCA_963648745.1 Christensenellaceae bacterium Phil1 | reverse complement strand
CATATGAACCGTCTACTGGGAATGTTTCATTTATCTGCGGGCCAAAATCAAATTGTGTTTGACCTTTCGCTTCACCGTTAGAACCATAGATATTTAATCTAACGCGTAGCCACAGATTCGGGGTATTTTCCGGAACCCAGACCCAGAGTCCGATAGCTGTAGGATGCCCGGGTATGTCCACCGCCTCGGTCAATCCCACATTTGCGCCCTCCGTTATTCCGGCAGCACATTTTGAAAAGTCATAATTCACCTGCAGGGCATTGCTGCCGCTATGCACAGGATAGCCTTCTGAAGCGCTGACAATTCTTGCAGTTTCGTTTCCTCCTCTGCCATAATACAGTCTGGTAAGAAGTCCGTTGGTACCTGTCTCTGTAGTACCGTTCTTTATTCTTCCGACTACATATCCGTCTTTGTCTAAACCATAGTATTCCTGCAAATTTTTACCGTCCGCCGGCGCCTCAAAATCCAAGGCTTTCACAGGATCTGTTCCCACCTTCACCTGAATACTTCCCGATATGCTACTGTTTCCCGAGTACTCCGCTTTCACGTTGCCGGAGCAGGTTACAGCAGAGTTGCCTGTGAAAAGATACTCGCCGCCGTAAAATTTAACCGTTCCGATTACTGCAGCGGATGTTGCATCGTCGTTTGTCAGTGTCCAATCGATGTCGCCATTTTTCAGGACAACATCCCTGTTCTGATATCTAACCTGCAACCCGAGATTTGAGGTTTTACCTCTCCCGACATCCTCGCTGGGCTTGGAGAATGTGATACTGTCAGGAGCCGCAATGGTAATCGTCGAGGTGCCGCACACTTTTCCGTTATAGTTCAAATTTACTGTAACATCGCCGCAGGTTCCGTTTGAAACAAACATGCCTGCCTGATTGATTGTCCCGTATTTATCATCCGAAAGACTCCATGTAGCACTTTCGGGAATTGTCACGGCATTACCTGCACTGTCAGCTCCAGCAGCTTCAAACTGCACCGTGCTGTTTGGAGTATATACGGATGCATCCGGTGTAACGGATGCTCTTGCAAAGGTTCCGTCAGGCGCTGCTGTTGATACAACCAGCAGGCAGGAGCTTATCGCACGGGAATAGCCGTCGGATGGATGGCTTACAGACTCCACGCTGTCTGTGCCCTCATATCTTGCACACCATTCTGCTGAGCCGCTGCCGTCCAGCATAAGGGCATCTACGCAGCCCTGGGCAATCATATAATCTGCTACCTCACTCCATGTATAGCCACAGGAAATCGGGTAGCTGTTTCCGTAGGTGCAGAAGGTAATTACATTTCCGTTTTCTTTTATTCCGACGGCTGCTCTGCTGTAGCTGCTATCCGTTAGGGCATTGCCCTTTTTAGCCACATTTTTTCCACCAGCAATTATCGGTGTCCATCCGCCTATAGCGTAGTCCAAGTTACTTGTATCTGTATTATTCGTAATTACAGCCTTCCCATTTTTGTCAATTGCAAAATAATATTCTCCGTTTGCATGTTTATATGTAATGCCATCAATTACGAGAACATGCGTCGGCTCCCCGGTTCCCATATCGTATATGTCCCCGGTCAGAGCACCCACAACCTTGTAATTCTGGTATTTACTCTGATTGGCGTTGAAATATGCCTGCGCCTTTTGCACCTGCTCCGGCAACGTCATCAGCTGCCATGCTATATCGTTACCGTTTATAGTGGAGTAACCCGCATAACATGACATAATCTTAATTGTATCTGTTCCGGCCAAATCAACTTCTGTCAGAAAATCAATGTTCTGATCTGTGCCGGAAGTATTATTTGTAGTGATTTTATGCTCATATGCGCCGGGGGCAAGCTGAGATTTCACATCAGAAACAAAAACTCTCCCATCAAAGACTTCATTCTGTCCACCGATTGCATATCCTGCTATGCATAAAGCTCCTACCATCGAAACAATCAGGAATATTGAAAGTATAATATTTTTCCATCGTTTTCTCATACAACACTCTCCTTACAGTCACTACAACTCTCACTTTTTAACCTTATAGTCCTGCCTTAAATTCTGATTTCTTCTCAGGATTTATCTCTACCACAACTGCAGTATCTTCAATACTTTTTTTCTCCATTGCAATAACGATATTTAAGGCAATTGCCCACCAATAAATTATTGGCAGGCAATCTATTTATAATGTCATAGTAAATCAGATATGACATAGAAGGCAATCATCACCTTGTTTCAGTTATTTTTTAGCCCACGTTCTGCTGCTGTATTTGCACTGGCTGAGTGTTGTCTGTCCTACAAGAGTCTCTCCTTCATATACATATACCTTGGCCTTGTAGTAGTACTTGGTACCTTTTTTACCTTTTGTATTAGTCCATGAAGCAGTATCCTTTGTCTTCTTGGCTGTATATTTGCCTGAAGCCTTGGTTGCTCTGTAGAATTTGTACTTAACTGTATATCCTGCATCTGTCAGAGCAGTTACATCTCCTGATACTGTAGCCTTGATGTTTTTCTTTGAAGTCTTGCTTGTCTTAACCTTTAATGAAACTTCCTTAATCAGGGTATCTGCCTGATCAGCTAT
>CAVJEY010000256.1:0-2565 GCA_963648745.1 Christensenellaceae bacterium Phil1 | reverse complement strand
CCTGCAAACC
The DNA here is from genome assembly GCA_963648745.1 of Christensenellaceae bacterium Phil1. Lineage (GTDB taxonomy): Bacteria > Bacillota > Clostridia > Peptostreptococcales > Anaerovoracaceae > UMGS973. Next base: position 2,555 of record CAVJEY010000256.1, on the reverse strand, counting down.
CCAACTTCTCACCGGGAGAGTCGGCGGTATGCATAGAAACCAGCAGGCCTAAGGTATATATATACGATGCGGAGATAAAAAACAACGCGGTTAAGGCGCTTGAAATCTCGTCGCACAAGCCTGAGGTGATTATAATGGCGGGGGACGGAGAGCTTCCGGAGGGACATATCAGATATACTGATTATGTTGCGGAAAGCTCTGATGCGGAGCCTCAGACTGATTTCAGACCGCATATATATGACGAGGTTATGAGGCTGTATACTTCGGGAACCACAGGCAGGCCCAAGGGTGTGCCTGTAAACAATGCAAATGAGGTTTTAACCTGTCACGATGTGATGATGCATTTTCCTATGAATACCACAGATACAACAATGAACATGACGCCGTGGTTTCACAGAGGCGGCATACATTCGGGAGGTCCGTCACCTACGTTTTATGCCGGCGGCAGAGTGGTTATACTCAGGAGCTTTCAGCCGCAGCTGAGCCTTAAATATGCAGAGAAATACAGCATCACCTTCCTTATAGGGGTACCGTCTGTAATCAAGATGCTTGTGCGCGCGCAGGGCAGATTCCAGGCGGATCTGTCAACGGTAAGAGGCATAGTTACAATGGGCTCACCGTTTGAAAGAGCTGACTGCATCAAGGTGCAGGAAACTCTGACACCTAATATATTCAACGGTTACGGCACTACGGAGTCTTTCTGGAATACTTTCCTGAGACCGTATGATCTGCCTGAAATGTCAGGAACAGCAGGAAGCTCATGCACAGATGATGAGGTGAGAATTGTCAAAGTCAGAGAAAACGGCAAAAGCGAGCCTGATGAGCTTGCGGCAAAGGACGGGGTTGAAATCGGCGAGGTTATAATCCGTACACCTAAATCCTCATACCGTTATTTCAAAAACGAGACAGAGGAAAAAAACAAATTCTACAGGGGATGGCTCTATACAGGCGACCTTGGTACATGGGACAAAAATCAGTACATTACAATAGCAGGCCGCAAGGACGATATGATTATATCAGGCGGAGAAAACATCTACCCCCCTATAATCGAAGAAGTGCTTAACGAGCACCCTAAGGTTCACCAGTCTGCGGTTGCAGGCGTACCGGACAGCCTCAGGGGAGAAGCTGTTGTGGCATACATAGTGCCGGAGGATGACAGTCTTACGGTGGGAGAGATTGCCAGATTCTGTGTGCAGTCACCTATGCTTTCGACTTTCAAAAGACCGAGATACTACAAATTCGTAAAAGAGCTGCCTATGACGGCAACAGGCAAGCTGCAGCATTATCTTGTCAAGGAAATGGCGATAAATGATCTGGAGCTTGGTATGCTCAAGCTGGCTATTGCAGATGTGGATTAGGAGGGTAAATATGCAGTTCAGAAGATACAGCCGCAGGGTTAACTATTATGAGACAGACCAGATGGCTATAGTTCATCACACCAACTATATACGCATGTTTGAGGAGGCAAGGCTTGATATGATGGAGCAGTGCGGTATGCCGTATGATGAAATAGAGCGTATGGGAATAATCATTCCTGTTGTAGATGCCTATGCCAGATATCATTCCTCTCTTAGATACGGCGATGAGCTTGAGGTCGAGGTTAAAGTGAAAAAATTCAACGGCATCAGACTTATATATGATTACCGTATATATATAAAGGAGACGGGAGAGCTTTCGGCAACGGGCTATACAAGCCACTGTTTCCTGCTTGACGGCCTGCCTGTCAATGTCAGAAAAAGATTTCCGGAGCTTTACGATAAATTTATGGGCATGATTAAATAATATCAGAATATCAGGAGCCTCTCTTTAATATACTTGTAGCAAGTATACTAAGGGGAGGTCTTTATTTTGAATAATTCAGATATATACGGGAATATAGCGGAAAGAACACAGGGCTGTATATATGCAGGGGTGGTAGGTCCTGTCAGAACAGGCAAATCGACTTTTATCAAAAGATTTATGGATCTTATGGTGCTTCCTAATGTGGATAATCTTTATGTGAGGCAGAGAGTGCTTGATGAACTGCCTCAGAGCGGAAGCGGTCGGACTATAACCACAACGGAGCCCAAATTTGTGCCGGCAGAAGCGGTTACTCTCACACTTCCCCACAATATCAGTTTCAAGGTGAGAATGGTGGACTGTGTGGGTTATCTTGTTCCCGGCGCCATGGGTCACGAGGAGGAAGGCAGAGCCAGAATGGTCAGAACTCCATGGAGCGATGAGGAAATGACCTTTGCAGAGGCTGCCGAAACAGGAACGCGCAAGGTGATAACAGACCATTCGACAATAGGGATAGCCGTTACAACAGATGGAACCATAGGCGACCTCGGGCGCGAGGCGTACATAGAGGCGGAGAACAGAACCATACAGGAACTAAAGGAGCTTGGCAGGCCGTTTGCGGTAATAGTAAATTCCACGGAGCCGGAGAGTAAATTTACTGCAGATCTTGTAAAATCTCTGCAGGAAAAACACAGGGTTCCGGTTACGGCTGTAGACTGCATGAAGATGAGCAGGGCGGCTCTTGACGGGATTTTGCAGAGCGTGCTTTATCAGTT
>CAVJEY010000255.1:1296-2576 GCA_963648745.1 Christensenellaceae bacterium Phil1 | reverse complement strand
ATTATTCGTTATATTTTTTGGCAGACACGCCTCTATTATTATATCCTATAACGCCCTCAATTGCTATAGTTTTTAATAAAAAAACAGCCCGACGCTGTGCATCTGCAAGGCTTGAGCAAACTTGCACATATCGGGCAGCAAATGAAACAGATTACGCCGCATCTCATTTCAGCTCTCTATCACTTTATCCTGTTATCGCTTTACTTTGTATAAATATAAAAAACTCCGCATTATACAAAGCTTTGTCATTTCGTATTTGGTATTTGTTTGCTGCCGCTGTTTGGTATTTATCACAACAGTATAACAGGGTTCACACTGCCGATATCGTTAAAAAGGCGTAACCCCATCTCATGAGATTACGCCTTCATTTCTAAAATACCGCCTTGTTATTCCCAACCTGACACAACAGATTATATGCCTCCCCGGTTTCAGCATGCATCTTTATTTTTCGATGTCAAAAGTTTTTACAATCTTATCGTCGTTACCCAAAAATTCTTCCACCTCAACTTCTACCGGAGATGTGGTGTTTTCAAGTTTTTTCGTGATGACAACTTCAATTGTTTTACCCGGTTTGATTTGCCTGGAAACATCGTCGTCCATACATTCAAATGATTCCTCATCAGTATACACACTCGTTGTTTCCAGCTCCATGCCGTCCTGAAAAGCATCATACATCATAACAGTGTCAAAGCTTGCGGCATCATCACTGTTGTTTGTAAAATCAATGCTTACAGCTATCGTGTCACTGCCGTCATAGTCTTTTACCATCTCGCAGTCTTTAATTGCAATTTCGTAGTTTCCAAGCGCACCTTCATCAGACGGCGCTGCTGCTTCCGGCTCTGCCTCCGTACATCCCGCAAAAGCACAAGCCGTAATTACTGTCAGTAATAATACAAGTACCCTCTTCATTCCTTACCTCCTTTTATGACGCTCTGCTCCTTTTTTCTGCATATTACAGTTCCAAGGATAAATACCGCTCCGAATATTATGCACAAAACACCCCAGATAACCAGATCGCTGTAGCTGCCTGCGCATACTGCGCCGATAATTCCGCCGGCAAGATAAAATCCGCCTGCCACAAAAGAGCCTGCGCCGCTGCTGTTTCTTGTAACTATTGCAACTATGCCCGCCACAATACAGCATATAGCAAGAACAACTCCTGCGCTGCCTCCTGCTTCTCCGTTGTTTTCAAGAGTATTGCCTATTCCTGCCGCACATGACTGAAACAGCACTATGGCAGATAACACAAATGAAATGATTCCAAGAATAAGTTTTAATGT
>CAVJEY010000255.1:0-1283 GCA_963648745.1 Christensenellaceae bacterium Phil1 | reverse complement strand
CATAAACACTTTCCTTTCTGTTTTTGTTTTATCATAATACATCTGCTGTAATTTTTGTCGTGCCGGCAGCACGATTTTTACACCCGCAGCGGCTCAATTCCATGCTCCTCCAGAAATATGTTAAGCCTGAGTATGTCTTTTGTTCCTCTCAATACGGCGGCGGCAATTCTCACATCTCTCTCATCTCTGGGATCAAGCGCACAAAATCCCGCAATATTCAGCGCACGCTGCAGACTGTCAAAATCCATACCTGCTCCCATACAAAGCGCAATCACCTTATCTCTGCCAGGGTTTTTTCTTGTCCCGTTTATAATATTGTAACCGTAGTTTCTGTTGATTCCGCTGTTTTTCATAACCGCCGCAACGGTAATGCTGTTTTGCTGCATATACCCCTGCAGATACCGGGCAAATGTTTCTTTTTTGTACGGCTGCACATATTTCCTTATATATTTTTCTTCTTCATCAAGGGTATTGATTTTTTTCAGCTCCGAAATCAGACGGCAGTAAATTTTATCATTCATATCTTATCCTCTCACAGATATGAGTTTACTGGATTCAATACGATATATGTCGTGCTAAAAGCACGAAAAAGCATAACACTCCGGCAATACCTGCCATAATGTTATGCTTCGATTCAGGTCGTTGTCTGCGGTTTTGCTGCTGATATTCAAAGCAGCTCCAGGCCTTCACTTTCCAAAACAAAATTTATATCCATCACTTTTGCAGCCCCGCTGTTTATTGCAATTATAATGCGGGCATCTCTTTCGTCTTTGGGATAAAGCACGCCTTCCTTAGCAATCTTGAGCGCACGATTGCAGGCGCTGACATTCATTCCGGCGCCTATGCACAGAGCAATGATTTTGTCCCTGCCCGGATTTCTTGTGCCGTTCACAATATTGTACGCGTAATTTCTGCTTATGCCGCTTCTGTCTATAATCTCAGACAGAACAAGATTATGCTCACCTATATATTCGTTGAAATACTGTGCAAAGCTATCATAACCGGCTCCTGTATATCTGTCTATATATCTGTCTGCTGATGTTTTATCTCTGACATTGTTCAGTATGCTCTCAAGCCTTGCTGTTGTTTCCTGTGCTTTCATATTCTCTCCCAATATATTTTTGTTTCTGGTACAAGTATAACTGCATTGCTCCAATTTATCAATATTTATGCAAGCCGCGCCTGTCACTCAAAATACTGCTTCCAAAAAATATTCACAGCATCCGCCCCTTTGAAGTTATTATTGTGATACAATACATCTATATTAAAACTCAGGAGCATTA
>CAVJEY010000254.1:0-2584 GCA_963648745.1 Christensenellaceae bacterium Phil1 | reverse complement strand
AGTGGTCGGGCAAGCCCGAAGTAAGAATTTATGAAGCAGTATAGAAATAAGGCAGACACTTTAACCGGTATCTGCCTTATTAAATTACCTTCTGCGAATATCCTTTGCCTGCATAGGCTTGTCAGAGGAAGCAACGCTTTTAGCCATTTTTATAAGGTCCGTATCCTTATCTGTTGTTGTGAGCGTAAACCCGATGCCCGCCGCATCATCTGTCCACAGCAGAATTCTGCTGTTATCAGACAGGGTATAGAGCGTGCCGCTGCTGCCGTTGATATCGACTGTTTCTTCTGATTTAATGTTTTCAAATGAAACCTGTCCGCCCTCTCCTGCTGTTTCGTAAATATAGCGAAGCTCTGCTCCCTGCGGATTTTCATATACTACAGTCTGCATTCTGTTATCATATTCCGAAACAAATACCTTTGTATAACTGTCAGGAATATATTCAGGATAGTAAAATCCAAGGTCCAGCTTTGCATCATCTGTTTTTGCAAAATCAATTTCCGTAGTCTGTCCGTAATCGGCACGCTTCATTTCAATATGAGCATTTATAGCTGCAAATGCGGTTGCTGCAAGTACTGCAACAAGTGCTGCTGCGATAAGGCCTATGCGCAGAGTGCGCTTTTTTTTGTATGTCATTATATAATCTCCTTTCTGAGCCTCGCAGGCTTCGAGAAGATCCTTATAAATGGCTTCATCAGCTTCCTTTGAAAGGGTTATGCTGTCCATTTCCTTTATATATTTTTCAAAATATTTATCTGTCATTTATTCTTCCTCCAGCCTGTTTCTAAGATGTTTTCGGGCTCTCTCAAGTCTTGAGGTTACGGCAGACCGACTTATGTTCTGTATTTCTGCAATCTCTGCTGTAGAGTAGCCCTCGTAATAGTAGAGGTGGATAACTGCAGCCTCTTTCACAGAAAGCGACATTACTGCATCGGTAATTTCAAGGGACTTGCCGGGGTCATATGGCATATCGTCCGGAAGCTTTTCCTCCGGGTGCCGTTTGCAGAACCTCAGCCGGTCTTTGCAGAGATTTGCTGTAACGGTCATAAGCCATGCCTTTTCTCTGCCCTCGTAAACAGAAGCGCTGTTTTGGATAAGCCTCATAAACACATCATGGCAGATATCCTCTGCCTCACCTGCGGAATGCATATATGTCAGTGCAAGTCGGTACACTGAATTTTTGTATTCGTTGTAAATCTGTGAAATGTCCAATGTTATACCTCTTTTCTGAGTACTCGTATATTAAACGAACTGACATATATGTTTGTCCCATACAAAGTGAAAAATATATAATAAAAATATCGGATACAGAATTGCAGCCGCTGTATCCGACAGGAAAGATGTATTCAAAATTATTTACAAAGGTTGAATGCCGGGCGCATATTTTCGATAGCAGCGTGAGTAAGTCCGTTTGATAAAGCGGTTTTTTCCCAATTATTCTTTATAGTATTAATAATATCTGCTGCTATACTTACAGCATCTTTCTTAAGAATACAATAATAATGTGCTGACTCAACTGCAAGTTCAAGGGAAATTTCATTACTGATATTATCTATATTTAGCGCCAGGGTATCCCCATATGGTACAGGGTTAATATCATATATCGGTGAAAGATGCCAACCGTCTTTTCTAAGCAAAAATCCATGGTTTCTTAGATGATCATCACTATTCGTTATAGCCATATTAAAGACGATCCTTTTCCATAGTTCAAGCAGGTCTTTCTTTGGGTCGGCTCCATTTGATTTTATAAAAGATACAATATCAAGGTAGCTGGTACCATCATCTGATGAAGCGCCATCTGTTTTGCCCAGCATAGTCATTGCTGAAGCAAAATGAATTCTTTTGGTTTCGTTTCGATCAAATCTTTTTACCAGAAAAGTGCTTCCAAGCTTTGAGAAATTCTCCAGTCTGGTTTGAGGGACATTTAGCCCGCATAATACAGCCAGATCGTTTGCTGTTTTTTCCCAGGCACCTATATTATAATCATCTTTTCTTGATGGAAATTTCGCAATCCAGAGTTCACCGTCAGGATCTTTAACAGTTGCCTTTGGTCTTGCACCGCCTAGAGATGAACCCGGTCTGATAAGCTGGTTTAGCCATTTTTCCTGCAGTGTTGTTTCTTCATTTTCAAAATTTCTTGAAGCCTCTTCAAGAGTGCGAAGCGCTGTCCAGGGAGGTACAGAAGTTTCTTTGTCATATGATAGAAAATCTCCTGATGCCTCAGACTTAAAGCGGAGAGCTCCCATACGACTTTCATCATATACGCCAAGGAGATAATCACCGCTGTTTAATTTTTTTGGCTTGCGGGACTCTTTGTCTGCAGTAAACCTTTCTTTTCTTTCCATCAGGACTCTTCCCCAGCGGTCCGGTGATGCATCAGAGAATATTCCAAAGGTGGGTTTGCCCGCGGGGTACTGCCTTCCCTGAGTAAAATATAGCTCCGGGTCAAGTGTGAATTTGCAGCTGTGTGATTTAAGCCAGTTATTATCAAATTCAAAAGAATGATGTTCAGAACCACGAGAAAAATCAATATAAAGATAGCCCATTATTTCTGATTTTTGTGAGCTAAAGGTTTCATATACAT
>CAVJEY010000253.1:0-2589 GCA_963648745.1 Christensenellaceae bacterium Phil1 | reverse complement strand
CCTTGCCGACAGGCTCGGTATTTCCAAACAGGTTATGAACAAAATAATCAAGGGTAGCAAGGCCATTAATATTAATGAACTTGCTCAAATTGCCGAAACGCTTAATGTGTCAGCGGATTATCTGCTGACAGCCAAAGATGAACCCGCAAGAGAGGAAGCCTTAAGTTTCATGGGCAAGATTAAGGATAATGAAACTGTTGAAAAAATTAACATCATTCGGAGTGCAATTGATGAAATTCATATGCTGGAGGAGCTGTTAGATGAATAATGTACTGACCGCAAAAGATATAAAAGAGATACAGAAATTTGCTAGGGAAAAGCTCGGTCTGTGCCGAAAAGAAAACGATATTATCGGCACTCAGATCTTTTCAATATTGAGCATTTATGCAAGAGTTATCTACTACCCTCTTGGCAAAGATGCCATATGGGGATTTACCCGTATCAGCGGTTCAAGAAATGACACAATGCTCGAAAAGCCTTTTGTTGCTATCAATTCTTCAATACCTGTAGACTGTCAGGTATTTGCAGCCGCACACGAACTATACCACATCTGGTATGAACATACTCCCGATGTATTACCTTCTGATTTGCTGGATGAGCAGGGCAAGGAACTGAACGAAAAAAAGGCAAACAGATTTGCGGCAGAATTTTTAATGGATGAACAGCTTTTGAATCAGGAACTGGCTTCTTATGATGTTAAAAAATTTACCATTAAAGATATACTGCTTATGGCTTCACTTTTTACTGTCCCTTACAAAGCTATGGTTAAACGACTTTTTGAAACCGGCAGGATAAGCAGAGCTGATTTGTCGAAATTGCTTTCAGAAACAGATGTATCAATTGAAAAATACCGGAAGCTTTATTCAGCACCTGTTCTTAAGCCGGATAATAGGATTGCAATGGATAATCTGATAGAACTGGCTGTAACAGCATTTGAAAAAAATCTCATCACATATGAAAAACTGGAGTATCTTTTAGGGATAGGACATCTTAAGCCTTATGAACTGGGAATTGAGCCCAAACAGGCCTATCCTTTTCCTTCTGATGAGGAGCTTGCAGATATTATGGAGGAATAGAAATGATAGACAAAATGATTGTGGATGCTGACCTTTGCATTAAACTTGGCAGCAGTTCCACATATAGATTTCTATATGATATCCTGCCCCTTATAGCCGATCGGATTTATATGCACAGTTATGCGCAAAGTGAAGTTATGATGCCGCAAAGTGCTGTAGAGCAGTTAAATGATCTGATTTCAGAAGGCAAAATAATTATTGTTGATGAAAAACACCTTAAGCCTGCTGACCGTATGATATATAGCAATACATACAAAATGCTTGCAGACCTGATGATTGACCCTGCAAGACCAACTAAGAACAAAGGCGAGGTCAGTTCTCTTGCATATGCCAAGACCGTAAGCCTCCCTGTATTTGCAACAGATGAAATGAATCTTCAGCCTATTATTGATAAGAAGCTTAATACAGGAATAGATGATATTCACTGTCTCCGCATTTCTGATATTATCGGTATGGCGCACAATGGGGAATTGAATTTACCAAGAAAGATATGCAAGGCCCTGTGGGTGATTGCAGGTAAAAACAAGAGGATCTTTGACAGAGATATATGGCCTTTATAGGTTAATTGAGAGGCTCACTACATTGCCCTGCAGAAGCTGTGGAGAGATTGTCAATGAATAATCTGCACCTATCCAAAGAAGCTCAAAATAATCTCATTGAAATTAAAGCGTTGAAATTTCAATAGGTTGCATACAATCAAGCCTTTCTTGCCTATAATTTTGTATTATGCTATAATCATTTTGAGAGGAGATGTATTAAGATGACTGAAAAAATATATACCCTTGAAGAAATATCCGAAAAAGTAAACAAGATTGCCAAAGACTTTGGCGTAGAAAAAGTATACCTGTTTGGCTCATATGCAAGAGGAGAAGCCGATTCTTCCTCCGATTTGGATTTTCGTGTAGATAAAGGCAAAGTTCGCGGCTTTGGCTTCGGAGGACTTTGCAATGCTTTTGAAGATACCTTTGATAAGCCTGTTGATGTCGTTACGACAGCAAGCCTCGACAAAAGCTTTTTAGAATCAATACAATCTGAGGAGGTTCTTTTATATGAGACCAACTGACAGAGATATAAGCGTTATGAAACATATGTATGAGTACTGCGAGGAAATCGACAGAACTTTGAAAGAAATTGACTGCAGGAGAGAAAAGTATGATGCCAGCAGCACCCATCGGAATGCGCTGGCTTTGTGCATAATGCAGATAGGAGAACTTTCCGGACTGCTCTCTGATAGCTTTAAGGAGAGCAACACTCAGCAGCCTTGGAGAGATATCAAGCAGATGCGAAATATTATAGCTCATCATTACGGTGCATTTGATTATGATATTTTGTGGGAAGTTGTAACAGAGGGTATTCCCGAACTGAAAGCTTTTTGCAGGGAAAAACTTAATTTGAAATTGTAACAGATGTGAACTGCCTGTCAACTTATTGCCGGGCACCTCTCATGAGTTATGCCGATATTGCTGCGAGTAACAAATAATCCTAACAATGAAGAAACCCGGCGAAAATATGT
>CAVJEY010000252.1:0-2605 GCA_963648745.1 Christensenellaceae bacterium Phil1 | reverse complement strand
AGCTACTCTGTTCTCCCCAGCTCTGCTGGGGGATTAATATACTGAGTTCATTCAAAAGCACTTGAACTTATGGGGATTGATAGAGATACTCTCGAAACAGGTACAGCACCGTTTTATATAAGGAATAAGACTGGTGAGCCTACGGGCTGGGTTAAAGAGCCTCTGCCGACAGATACTGCTGAAGAAAAAATGTATGATGCCATAGGCTGGCACCCGCCGACAGAGGTAACCGAAGAAACAGTCAAGCCTTTCCTTGACTTTCTGAAGGACAAGGGCGTGATTGCAATTCTTGACGGAATTACTGAGGGCGAGGATGCAATCAGACTCTTTTATAATATGGATATTGAGGGAAAGCTCAATATGTATTATGAAGGAACCTGTCTGCTTGAAGAATACGGCAAGCTTGATGAATGTATAGCGACTGTTAGAGAATGGCAGCAGAAGTATACAAATGAGCATGTAAGGCTGCATACTGTCAAGCTGTTTCTGGACAACACCAATGAAATGGGTAACAGCGCTTCACTGGAACCGCTGTATAATGACAAATCAGGTACAAACTACGGCGAGATGAATATGAGTGAAGAAGAACTGACGGAGGTGCTTTTAAGGCTTAATGAAGAAAAGCTGGACCTGCATATCCACGTAGTATGCGACAGAGCTTTCAGAACGGCTTGCAATGCATATGAAGCTGCGAAGAAACATACTCTTGAACAGGGAAAAGCGTGGGACATTTTTATGGAACTTGCTCATTGTGAGCTTGTTCATCCGGAGGATATGAAAAGACCGGCAGAGCTGGGCATTTTAATCAACTGGACTCCTCACTGGGCAGGCGGCTATTTTGGTGAGGCCGCAATAGAATATCTGGGGCAGGAGCGCTGGAACACTATGTATGATTTTACCGGGATGATTGAAACCGGCGCAACGGTGACATACAGCAGTGATGTAATAGGAGAAAACGAGGTATACAGAGCCGATCCGTATTTCGGTATGGAAATATCGGCAACAAGAGTAGACCTGTCACATCCGCTTAATCCCGAAAGATATCCGGGCAGTATCAGACCTCCGGTAAGCGCAAAGCTGACTGTAGAGCAGATGATTGACGGGTACACCAGAGCCGGTGCTGTGCCTTTCAGAATGAGTGACAAAATCGGTACTATTGAAGAGGGTAAATATGCAAACCTTGCTGTTCTGAGTAAAAACATATTTGAAATTCCTGCTGATGAAATTCATACGGCGGAAGCAGAGCTTGTAATGTTTGAAGGGAAATTTATCAAAAAGTAACAGTCTGAAACTTTGAACAGGTAGGAGCCTTTGCTGTAAGTAAAAATATCGGCAGCTTAATACAGACAACAGTATATGTTGTAGGAACTGCAGATTTAGATAATATGTTTGAAATTTGACATACAATAACATAAATACTCAAAAAGCACTTTGAAAACAGAGTGCTTTTTGAGTAGATATTTAATATAAAAAGGTTCGCTGTATGGTATACCCGCACAAATAGTCCTTTATTACTGCAAAGCTTTCGTCAGCCGAAAGCTCAGTTTCTTTTGCAGGAGTCCTGTTATATTCCAGATACCATTTTCTGAGCTTGGCAGGACTCATATGCCACCAGTCGTTAAAATACTTGTAAAAGTACTTGGGATCTGAAAATCCGCACAGACTTGCTATTTCGATTACATTCTTATCTGTTGTGAGCAAAAGATGCTCTGCGGCGTCACAACGTATGAAACTGAGCAGGCAACTAAAATTGTAGAAGCTGGTTTTTTTAAAAAAGGCTGAAAAGTAATTACTGTTTATATGCTCCTGTTCTGCCAGCTGAGACAGGGTTATCTTTTCCGGATAATGCTGCAGGCAGTAATCCAGCGTTCTGTCTATACGCTGCTTAAAAAGAGTATTTTCACCCATAGGATCCCAGATAAAGCTGAGCCAGTCAAAATGCTTTATAAGCAGATCAACCAGCTTGTCTGAAGCAGTTTTAAGTGAGAAATTCTGAAAAGTACTGTTTGTGAAAAGACATAGCGCTGTAGACAACATAATATCTTTTACCTGATACATAGGCTGTATTTGTAACGGGGACATTGGCTGTGTTTCACATGCAAAGAAGCAGTTGTAAATGGTCTCCATAGGGTATAGCGAATTATATATATTTATATGAATAAAAAGAACAAGATTGTCGGTATCTGAGTATATGCAGTGAATATCTCCCGGATCTATTGAAAAGACATCTCCCTCATATAATGTTACATGTCTGTGGGATGAGCGCATAGAAATACTGCCCTGCAGACAGAATATCATTTCTATTGCATTGTTGTGATAATGCACTTCCTGATGATAAATCTGCCTGACAGCAGCTTTTATAGTAGTCTGTTTTTCAAAATTAATATTTTTTTCTAATGCAATCATTTTAATGTTATTGAACCTTCCAATGTTTCTTTTTATTAATGAAATCGTCGAAAAATATACAATGAGTCTAATGGTTAACCATGCAAGGCAAACAGCAAAGGTATTGTGATTGACTCAGTCACTACATTTATTAGTGGATCCGAATATACGATAAACTATGACATACGAAACAATCCATACCGCAATGCCACCAAGCACA
>CAVJEY010000251.1:0-2607 GCA_963648745.1 Christensenellaceae bacterium Phil1 | reverse complement strand
AGACACTGATGGGAAAATAAGCAGAATAAAATAATTTACGAAAACAGGTACGGCCGGAGTCAGGCTGTATCTGTTTTTTTGCAGAACAATATATTGAAAATTATCGATATACAATATATAATTGTGTCAATGAAAGGAGAGTGCTATGAACAAAGAAATACTGAAAATATTTGAAAAGGCATACGAGTCAAAAAACCTTGACAAAAATGAGTGCATACAACTTCTGTCACTTGGAGATGCTTCATCGGAAGCGCTTGTGATGAGAGGAATCGCCTCTGATATAATCAGAAAAAGAAGTGAAAATACCGGTGCGATTTTCGGGCAGATAGGTTTTGAGTGTTATCCGTGCAGAGGCAACTGCAGCTTCTGTTCTTTTGCAGAAGACTATACGCAGATGCCGGAGATAAAAATGGACAGTGCGGCCATTGCAGAAACCACCAGAAGCTTTACAGGCGGAGATGATCTTTACGGGCTTTATCTTATGAGTATGGCGCATTATGATCTTGACAGATATCTCAAAAATGTGGAGACGGTAAAAGCCGTCAGAGTGGGTTCGACCAGGATATATGCCAATGTGGGAGATACGTCATATGAGGATTTCTGTGAGATGAAAGCTGCGGGAATTGACGGAGTATATCACTGCTGGAGACTTGGAGAGGGCAAAGACACAACGTTTTCGCCGGAGGAGAGAAAACAGACTGTGCTGAATGCCAAAAAAGCGGGACTGGAGTTTCTTGATGCTCTTGAGCCTATAGGAATAGAGCATACACCTGAGGAAATGGCGGAGCATATTCTTTTCAGCAGGGAAATGGAAACCGCGCAGTGCGGCGTAATGAAGAGAATATCAGTACCGGGAACACCTTTTGAAAACTCACCGCAGATAACGGACTTCACACTGTCAAAATATATGGCGGCAATGGTGCTTGCTTTTGCAGGCATGAAAAAAATGCCGTGGCTTGCAGTGCATGAGCCTGCAATGCAGGGATATATGTCGGGAGCAAATATGGTGGCAGCGGAAACAGGAGTAAACCCAAGGGATACTGTGGAGGATACACTGCAGAACAGGGGACTTGACGTATCAGACTGCAAAAACATATTAAAAAGCGCCGGCTATGAATATATTGCAAGAGGAGACGGCAGCAGAGAAAAACTGTAGACATGCAGCAGATGGCGGATAACAGAAATGTTATCCGTTTTTTGCAGCCGAACGGACTATTGCCCTGTCAGGTATCTTGCAAATGCCAGCTGACTTTCGTTTCTGTGGCTCCTGCTTATACTTACGGTTCTGCCGTCACGCATGACAAAACTTCCGCTTTCAAGTGATTTTACCTTGGAAAAATTAAGAACTATGCTGTTGTGGCAGCAGTGAAAACATTTCGGAAGTTCAGTTGCAATATCATTGAGCCTGCCGTAAAAAGTACAGAGAAGAACCCCGTCACGTCCTGTGATATTTATTCTTCTTTTGTCGCGTTCAAATGTGAAAATGTCCGTGTACGGGATTATATGTGTGCCGCTTTTGTTCTCAGCGATAAAAAATTCATCGGCTGCGGAATCAAGCTTTTCGACAGCCTTTAATACAGCCTTTGTAAGAACTTCGGCACATACAGGCTTTTTCATGAAATATATGTGGTTCACATCATATACGGCTTCGTAATAATCGTTATAGCCGGACATGAATATAATCTGGCAGTCAGGGCGAAGAACCAGTATTGTGTCGGCAAGATTTATACCGTTGCAGTCACCCAGATCAATATCGAGAATAAATATATTAGCTTCCAGAGTGCCGCGCTTCAGTGCTTCAAGCATTGCTTTGCCGTCTGAAAAAGTGCTGATCCGGCCGATATCAGGCAGGTTCATGTCTTCAAGTCTGTCTTTTACATATTCTATGCTTTGCGGCTGGTCGTCACAGATTACTATGTTCCACATTTACTGTACCTCGCTGAGCGGTATTACCGATATAACTTCAAAGGAGTCGCCGCTGTCTTTGTAATCGAGTGCGCCCCTGTATTTTCTGACTGTTTTTCTGATTATTTTACTTCCAAGACCGTGATTTTTACTGTCCTGCTTGGTGGTTGCCATGTTATGTGCAAGAGGTGTTTCCTCTTTTGACTTGCTGTTTCTGACTGTAAGTATCCACTGGCCCCCGGCTGTGCTGCTTTTGAGGCTTACCCACGGATTTTCGGTTCGCTGCGCAGCCTCGATGGCATTATCAAGCAGATTTCCGAAAATACCGATATATTCCTCGTCGGTAAGGCCGGTGTCTGCAAGGGAGCTGCAGGACAGGTCAAATCTGACACCTGAATTTGCGCATATTTTTTTCTTGTACGCAAGGAGAGCGTCAACAACAGGCTGGCCGCTGTAATGCTCGCCCACATATTTTTCACAGTCCGAAACCAGTTCCTCAAGAAATCCCGTGTCTTCTTTTTTGCTGTTTATTTCTTCAAGAAGGCTTTGAATTTCCTTTTCGTACTGGCGGATTTCTTCGAGCTGTGATGACTGGAGCTCCTGCTTTTTTTGCAGAAATTCTTTTTTGTATCTTGCCTTGATGATTACGTATATGATTATGGTGATGATTACCAGAGCCACGGTGCTTGATATGATTATAAG
>CAVJEY010000250.1:0-2626 GCA_963648745.1 Christensenellaceae bacterium Phil1 | reverse complement strand
TGTAAATGTTAATATAAGAATGTAGGAATTATGGCATATAAAAATGTCGGAAAACCTACATTCTTATTTTTTATTTTTCAATATGCTGGTACACTTTCATAGGAGGTTTACCACGCATGAATATTAATTTAAAAGGAGAACTGACAATTATGGATAGTCTTGATATTAAGCCCAATTATGCGGCTTTGGGGAAAAAGTATGGTATGGACTGGCGGACAGTCAAGAAATACCACAATGGCTATGAGGGAAAACCAAGCAAAAGAAACAAAGGAAGCAAACTCGATGACTACAGGAACGAGATTGTTGATAAGCTTGCTATTAAAAGGTTAACCGTACAGGGCGTGTATCAGTTTATGGTAAAAAAATATGGTATTGACCGGATAGGGTCTTACGCAAACTTCAACAGATATGTCAAGGTTAACAAACTCAGGCCAAAAGCTAAAACGCAA
Organism: Christensenellaceae bacterium Phil1; assembly: GCA_963648745.1. Classification (GTDB taxonomy): domain Bacteria; phylum Bacillota; class Clostridia; order Peptostreptococcales; family Anaerovoracaceae; genus UMGS973. Next base: position 2,177 of record CAVJEY010000250.1, on the reverse strand, counting down.
GGTCATCCCAGATTTGAAAAAGGTCCGGGAGAGCAAGGACAAGTAGACTGGAAGGAGGACATAAGCATAGCTAACAGAGACGGCGAGCTGTTTGAAATAAATATCCTGCATGTAACACTCAAATATTCAAGATATGGGCATTTAGAGATATCCCTGCGGAAAAGATTTGATGATGTTGCAAGAGGGCTGATTAACAGCTTTAAGAAATTCGGAGGTGTTCCCAATGAACTGCTGTTTGACAATATGTCGACTGTTTCAAACATAAATGCAAAACCAAAGAAAGCTACGGATTCAATAATGCGGATGTCTAAGGATTTTGGATTCAAAGTGAAATTGTGCAGAGCACAAAGCCCTCAGACAAAAGGAACGGTAGAAGCCAGAAACAAGATTCTTGACTGGATAAGAGCGTATGAAGGAGAATTCGACACATTAGAAGAACTCGAAGGTTTTGTAGAAACGATTAACAGGGACATGAATATTACTGTTAATCAGGAGACAAATATGTCTCCGACAGCTTTGTTTTACAAAGAAAAAGAGTATATGCTCCCTCTTCCTCCAAAAGATATTATAGACTCTTATCTAACGCCCAACAGATACAGAGTATCCTCGGAGGCACTCATAAATTATGGAGGCAGCAAATACTCGGTTGATCCAAAGCTCATTGGTGAAGAAGTTACAGTAGACCTCTTAGCTAACAAGCTTTACATATATTATAACGGAAAACTCGTAACTTTTCATGCATTAAATGACAATCCAATCAATTACAAAAGTAATCACTATGAAGAACTTATGAAAGGGAAGGTTAAAGAAACAGATATGGCATCAGTTGTGACAGGAAATTTGGAAATGATGGACAAGCTGCTTGACAGCAGAAAAGTTGCAGTAACAGAGACAGAAGCAATGCAGTCAGAAGATGCTCTTATAGCCTATATTAACCAGAGTGAGTATGGCAGATGGGTTATTAACAGCTATGCACATTTGTCAGATGCAGACAGAAAAATCTTTAGGAAAGGAATAAATGAGGTGCTCCCATATGTTGAGGATAAGGATCAGTTTATTTCTCATATTAAATATTCCATGAAAGCAGACATGTGCAGGAACATTGCATATGATTGCCTGCTTGAAGACTTCACGCAAATGGATGCTTCTCCAAATATTTTAAGTAAAGAAGGGCTTCGCTGCCTGACTGAAAAGCATAAAGACAGATTGTATGATGATTTGGATGACATGGCAAGACAATGGGAACATAATCAACAAAAGGAAACGGATATTTCCGATATATCCCTTGCGTGCAATGAAGAATTACCATTTGCAGAAAGATAAGGAGGCACAATGAATACGTATAACAGCTTGATAAACAATCTGGAAGCACTTGAGCTTTTCAGATTCAAAGAAAATATTGATGCATATCTGGATATGATTGCTCGCGGAGAAAAAACAGCCTTAGACGCATTATATGAGCTTACAGAGTGTGAAATGGATTTCAGAAAGCAGCAAGCCATAAAAGGCTGTGTAAAGGTGGCCAATTTTCCTTTTTTAAAAGAAATTAACGAATTTGATTTCAGTTTTCAGCCATCAATAGATAAGACAAAAATCATGGATCTAATGACATTGCGCTTCGTAGAAAAAGCTGAAAATGTAATTTTCTGTGGAACTCCGGGAGTTGGTAAAACCAACCTTGCAGTATCTATTGGAATAGAGGCGGCAAAGCATAGATATTGCGTGTATTTCATAACTTTTCAGGATTTAATATCACAATTAAAAAAAGCAGCCTCAGAAAACCGTTTAGAGACCAGAATCAAGTGGTTTTGCCGGTACAAGCTGTTGATTATTGATGAACTTGGGTATCAAAAAATGGATGTTGGCTCAGCTAATCTTTTCTTTAACCTTATAGCCAAAAGATATGAAAAGCTATCAACAATAATCACTACCAACAGTCCGTTTTCAAAGTGGTCGGATATCTTTCAGGAGCCAGTATTAACCAATGCACTGCTTGACAGACTGCTCCATCACTGTTCGGTCATAAACATAAATGGACCATCATATCGGCTTAAAGACCAGCTGCAGTACATGACTGAAGAAAACTGAATTTTACGAAAATATCATATAAGTGTGTAGGTTTTCCTACATGCTTATATGATAAAAAAGCTACATTTTTATATTGACATTTGCATCTG
>CAVJEY010000249.1:0-2664 GCA_963648745.1 Christensenellaceae bacterium Phil1 | reverse complement strand
GTGTTCGGGACTTGCCATATTCGTAATAAACAAGGCATACGGAGATGGCAAAGGGACAGTATCATTCCCTTATGAATACTATCCGCTTCCTGAAAAAGGCCAGAAAGTAAAGGCTGTAGACAGAGCAGGCAAAGCTGTATGTGACGGAGAAATCGTAAAGGTAATGAATCCCGAAAGCTTTGACAGAACACCTGTAGTTACAGTGGCGGTGCCTGTTGAATACACAGAGGAAGTAAGGTCAATCCAGAGAAAACCTGATACATATGTACCGTCAGATAAAGATGCAGTGCAGAGATTTGATGACGATATGCTTGTATGCAGATGCGAGGAGGTAACAATAGGGGACATCCGCAGGGCAATTGCAGAGGGAGCAAGAGATGTAACAGGAGTAAAGAGAAGAACGAGAGCGGGAATGGGACTTTGTCAGGGCAGAACCTGCGAAAAAATGGTACAGGCGATATTAAGAGCAGAGCTTGGTGAGACAGCAGAGGAGATAGGCAGACACACATCAAGACCGCCTGTAAGACCTGTGACGTTCGGATCACTTGCAGGAGGTGAAGATGATGAATAAGACTTACGATGTAATGGTACTCGGAGCAGGAGCCATAGGCTCATCGGTAGCCTATCACCTGACAAAAAAAGGCCTTAAAGTCGCCCTTGTCGAAAGAGGCGACATAGCAAGCGGCACATCATCACACTGCGACGCGGTGGCGCTTATCTGCGACAAGAACCCCGGCATTGATACCACTATGGGATATGCAAGTATTCTGCGCTATCTTGAGCTGCAGGATGAGCTTTCATATGATTTTGAATTTCATCAGAGAGGCTGCCTTTATGTATGTGAAACAGAAGCGGAGATGGAAGCGGCAAAGGGCTATGTAAAAGATCAGACTGCGGACGGCTACGATATGAGAATGCTTGATGCACAGGAAATATTTGATATGGAGCCGTACCTTGCAAGAGACCTTATAGGCGGTTTCTGGTCAGAGCCTGACTGCTCGATGAACCCGTACAAATTATGCTTCGCATATGTTGATGCGGCAGTAAGGATGGGTATGGATATTCTGACTCACCACGAGGTAAAGGACATACTTATGGAAAACGGCAAAGTGGCAGGAGTTGTTACCGATCAGGGCACATACAGAACTGACAAGGTTGTAAACTGCGGCGGTGTATGGGCGCCTGCCCTTGGAAATATGGTAGGCATTGATATTCCTATCAAGCCGAGAAAAGGTATCGTAATGATTTCCGAAAGGTCATTCCCTATCTGTAATCAGAAGATACAGGAATTCGGATATATGATGTCCAAATTTGAAGACATTGAATTCACAAGAAACGTAAGCGAAAGAGTTGAAAGAAACAATGTAGCGATGGTAATCGAACCTACGGAGGCCGACAACTTCCTGCTTGGCGGCAACAGAGAATTCAGAGGCTACAACATAGATTCTGAAATAGATGTAATGCAGGCGGTAGCCGAAAGAGGCATCAGGTTCTTCCCGATTATGAAGGAAATGAACTGTATCAGAACATATTCGGGTCTCAGACCTTGGGTTGTTGACCATCTGCCTATAGTTTCGGAAGTTGAAACAGTTCCGGGATACTACATTGCGGCAGGTCACGAGGGTGACGGTATCAGTATGTCTGCAATTACAGGCAAGCTGATGTCACAGCTTATGACAGGCGAGGATACAGATTTCAATATAGACAGACTGAAATTCTCAAGATTTCAGAAATAAATAAATGTCAAAAGAAAGGAAAAAAATTATGAGTAAGAAAATCCCTTATGGTGTAATGGTGCCACTTGTAACTCCGTTTCATGCAGATGAAACTATCGACTGGGAAGGCTATAAAAAGGTTATCGACTGGTGTATTGACGGCGGAATGCACGGCATACTTGTAGGCGGTTCAACAGGTGAATACCATATGATGACACTTGAAGAAAGAAAAGAGCTTATCAGAAAAGGCTGCGAATTTGCAGAAGGCAGAGTGCCTGTAATGTGCGGCACAGGAGAAACAACCGCAAAAGCAACTATCGAGCTTACAAACTATGCGGCAGACTGCGGCGCAACATGGGGACTGGTGCTTCCTCCGTACTATCAGCAGACAACAGAGGAAGGCATCTATGAGTTCTTTAAGGAGGTTGCTGACAATTCAAAGATAGGTATTGTTATTTATCACAATCCGGGTGCAACAAACGTTGAACTTTCACCTGATTTCTGCGTAAGACTTGCACAGATTCCTAACATCGTAGGTATCAAGGATACAATCGACGAAAGACATACATGCCAGACTATAGCAAAAACAAGAGGAATTAAAGATTTTGCAGTAATCGAAGCAGAGGAGCATCTGCTGCTTCCTACATATTCAGTTGGCGGCACAGCAGCATTCTCAATCCTGTTCAATCTGCTTCCGAGAGAAATGAGAGAAATGTTTGACCTTGCGGTTGAGAAAAACAACTTCAGAGCAGCTGCGGAATTAAACGCAAAACTTGCTCCTTTCTATGACCTTATGGAAGAAGAGCCATATCCGGGTCCTGTAAAAGCAGGCCTTGACTGCCTGGGACTTCCTGGCGGAATCGTAAGAAAGCCTCTGACTCAGCCAAGTGATGCCATGAGAGCAAAAATGGCTAAGCTTCTGAAAGAAATCGGCTACGATGTGAAATAA
>CAVJEY010000248.1:0-2688 GCA_963648745.1 Christensenellaceae bacterium Phil1 | reverse complement strand
GATAGTATGAAACTGAAGGTATTCTTCAAAAGATATATAATGGTGACTTTCATCATATGCATATTTGTATTTATGCTGCTGTCTGTTACAGGCTATTATGTATGCGGCAAAAATATAGATATGGCAAATAATCTGATAGACGCATTTATGGATATGGCAGATGACAGCGGCCTGATTAAAGATGACGGTCAGGTGTCTGTGGTGGCGCTGTTTCTGAACAACCTCAGGGCAACCGGCATGGCCGTTATTCTGGGCATTGTGCCGTTCTTTTTCCTGCCGGCAATAGTGCTTCTCTCCAACGGAGCGATAATGGGCTCGGCATTTGCGGTTATAGGGCAGCATAGAGACAATCTGATTGCATACTTCATAGGAGGCGTACTGCCTCATGGAATTTTTGAAATACCTGCAATCTGCCTTGGCATATCAATGGGTATAATTCTCTGTCTGTTCATATGTGAGAAGATACTTGACAAAGGCAAGCTCTCTCATGTCAAAGCAGGAGATTTTTTCAAAAACACAGCTAAGCTGTTTCTGTTTGTTGCAGTGCCGCTGCTTATGATTGCCGCTGTAGTTGAAACCTACATAACCCCGGTTATAATGAATGCGTTAGTTTAGCCATTTGCGGATCAGCTCCTCTGTTCTTTCGGCAGGTATGCGGCTGTAATAGAATATGAGGGTGTTTTCACCCGAAAGCTGCACATCAAGCCCCATATTATCTGCTTTTGCGCACAGGGCTTCTGCGGTTTTTGCAGAGTCTGTCTCCAGTATTATATTTATCCCCGAAGATGTGTTAACAGCCCTTACACTGTCACCGCCGCAGGCGCTGATAGCCGTAAGGGTTTTTTGCAGCTTGTGAGAATAAAGATTTCTCAGCTTCTTTATATTTGTCTGATACATACCGTTTTCCATAAAAAGCGCCAGGGTAAGCTGTTCTGCCTTGGAGCAGGTCTGAGTGTAGTTTGATTTGATTGTGCGGAATATATCGGCCATTTTTTCGGGCAGTATCATATAGCTTATCTTTATTGACGGAAACAGCGTTGATGAGAAAGAGCCAAGATACACGACGCAGCTGCCGCCGTCTATACCCTGCATTGCGGGGACAGGACGTCCGAAATAGCGCAGCTCGCTGTCATAATCATCCTCGACGATGATGCTGTTGTTTTTGTATGCCCACTCAAGCAGCTCACGCCGCCTGCCTATAGGCATCACAGCTCCTGTGGGAAACTGATTTGACGGGCTTACATATGCGACAGAGCGGATGTTGTCGGGAAGCTTTTCGATGCAGATACCGTCGGATTTCACAGGAACAGGGGTGATTACAAAACCGTTGTCTCTGAATATGTTCCGTACAGGCATATAGCCGGGCTCCTCCATGGCGGCATGACTTATTCCCATTTCATTGAGTATGCGGGTAAGCTGAATTGTTATCTGCTGGGTACCGGCGCCTATTACTACCTGTTCGGGACTGCAGATTACTCCCCTTGCATTGAATACATATTTTGATATCTCATATCGCAGCGGCGATTCGCCCTGCGGATCTCCTTCAAACATCAGAAGATGCGAATACTCGGTAAAAACTCTGTTGGAGCATTTTTTCCATTTGTTGAAATCAAAGCAGGAAACATCATATATACGGTTTCCGGGCGGACTGGCAGGTACCGCGTATGCAGAGCCTGTTTCGCCGGAGACGGCAGAGGGAACCTTGCCTATGTCTTTGATATAGTAGCCCGAGTGAGGGCGCGGCTCTATATATCCTTCGACTGCAAGCTGATTGTAGCTTTGGGATACGGTAGTAATGCTGATGTTAAGACCTGCGGCAAGTGAGCGCAGTGACGGCAGGCGTTCTCCGCAATGCATATTGCCTGTCAGAATATCTGATTTAATATAGTCATAGAGCTGCAGATATATGGGTCTTGTTGATTTCAGATCAAAATCGGGAATGATAGCTTTCATATGCAAATCCTCTGTATATATATTTTATTCGAAAAAGAAATAACAATATGGTTAAATAATAGCTCAAATCGCTTAAAAAGTCAAATTGTATATACAAAAATAATCGTATTTGCATATTTATTTATATACAATTATGGGTTAATATATACATATGGATATGAGGAAGGAGATTTACAGATGACAACGACAGAAAAAACAAACAAGCTGGTGATGACAGCACTTATGATGTGCATGATTATAGTTCTTACGATGTTTGTCAAGGTGCCTATTCCTATGACACAGGGGTATGTGCATCTTGGCGATGCAATGATATTTATTTCAGTTATGCTGCTGGGTCTTAAATACGGCGCGGCAGCGTCTGCAGTAGGCTCGGCAATGGCGGATATATTCTGCGGGGTCGCAATGTGGGCGCCATGGACACTGGTTATCAAATTTATAATGGCGGCGATTATGGGCGTCATACTTGACAAAAGCAAGGGATCTGTATCTGTTGTAAGACAGATTGCAGCAATGGCTGCAGGCGGGTTGTTTATGGTCGCAGGATATTTTGCGGCAGAGGGTATTATGTACGGCAACTGGGCGGCGGCAGCTTTAGGAATCCCTTGGAACATAGGGCAGTTTGCTGTAGGCATGGCCATAGCGGCTGCACTGTCTGCGGCGCTTTGCAGGACATCTGCGGGCAAGCTGTTCACATACAGACTTGCAGACAAAAAAGCTTCGTGATGACAGATAACC
>CAVJEY010000247.1:0-2712 GCA_963648745.1 Christensenellaceae bacterium Phil1 | reverse complement strand
CTTCCTTATTCAGGAGATTACGAACTGTCCCCATATATTCAAGCAGCTTCTCAACAAAACACCCTTCAGGTTCTTTTAGGTGTATATCGTACTCTTTAATAAGGCGAAGCAGCTCAAAATCATCACTGAAGTCTATATCAAATTCTGATATTTCCTGTACTTTTTCAAAAGCATCAACAAACCCCGAATGCAATTCAACAAGATGAGTTTCCATGTCATTTATCTGAATTTCTTTTACAAGCATTTCTGCAAGCTTTTTCTGCAGTTCTTTTTTATCATAGGTAATATCCATTGGAGAACAGATAATGTCAGCATATTTATGCAGTGCTTCCTCTTTATCATTTATATAAAAATTCAACCTCTCATTTTTCTTTTTTATCTGTTCATAGACAGAAATCACAAAATCCTCGAAGTATCCGGCATTCTCTACAGTTATAAAGTTGAGCTCGTTATTTTTAAGATCAAAATATGTATTGAGCCTGTTATATACAATTCTCATAATATTACCAACCTCTCATCGGAATCAATTATTGAACTTTGTTTTTCACCTACAACATACTCCATTCTTGAATACTGCTTTTCTGTTATAACCAGCATCTGTACAAGTCCTTCATCGGGTTTATTACTTTTAACTGCTCCAACAATAGCATTTGCTGCAGTCTGATTAAGAGCAATCTTGCAATATACGCTCTCCTGCAACATCATAAAACCTTTTTTAATAAGGAAGTTTCTAAATTGCCTATAGCTTTTTTTGTTTTCAAGAGTTTCGACAGGCAGATCAAAAAACACTATTACTCTCATATATCTATAACTCATCTTTGTAAAACTTTATCTTTGATATATCGTTGTCATTAAGCGCATCAAATATACTTCTGCAATACACCTTAATCGCATTGTTTACATACTGCTTCTTGCCATCAATAATTACTTCCTCTTCAAACATAGACAGCAATCGCCCTTTTTCCTCATGTTCAAATTTTTCCGGATGCAAATCATACACTTTTTTATCAACAACTACCCTAAAAGGTTCCATTAAGTCTGAGGCCAGATTAAACTGATTAAACATATTGTCATGGAACAGGCCAAGCTGTGTCATGTACCCATTTGAAACAACTTCTCTATTAAAACAAGACAGAATTATAGCATATCCGTAATTGAGTGCCGAATTAACAGAATCATCATTGCTTCTGGTAAAATCCATTCCAAACAGCACATTAAAATATACTTTTGCTGCATGACCTTCCCTGTTGGATTCATCTCCGAATTCCATTTCGCTGATATACTGCAGAAGCATCTCGGCTTCCGCAGTATACCCTCTGAATTTCAAATGATGCATCTGTCTCCTGATTTTTTCGGAAACAATTTCTGTCCATACAGCATCTTTTATCTCCTCAGACCATCTGATCTGCTTTTTTATTTTGGCACTCGTATCATAGCTGCCATAATACTGTAACAGTTCTGAGCAAGGGTTATGTTTTTCATCACAAAATACCACTTTGGTTTTTCTTTTGATCAGCTCACACAGCAGCATAGATGTAAGTGATACAGCTGTAGACTCTATTATGAGCATGCCAATCTCACTCAAATGCACTCTGCTCACAGCATCCTGTTTCCTGACAACCAGATAATCCATTTTGTAATCAAGCTTGGCACAGCCTGTGATAACGATAGTCCTCCAGCTCATAACTACAATTTAATCTTGTTTTCAAAAATACCTGTAACAGATTGATTAACAAGAACTAATTCACCTTTGCACAATGTGTTTTTATTCACTTTCATACTTCCAGCCATAGCAGTACCACCAACCGCTCTTAAATCAGCAGTAGTAGCAATATCGCTCCTCAGCATAGTTAAAATCTGATCACAGACTCTGGCTTTATCTCCTAAAGACTCCAGTGTCACAAACTTTTCTCTGTACTGTATCAGGTCGCCTCCTTTGTTTGCAGGTCGCCTTTTGTATATTGTATTGTTCAGTTTCTCACACAATGTATCATACAAAGCAATTAAATTGTCCTCTGTCAATTTATCAAATTTCTCACTGGCTTCATATTCTGTGTTCCTCTCAAGATATTTCTCAATCAGTCTTATGTTTTCGGCAGCCTCTTTGCTTATCACAAGCTGAACACTGCCTTTCAGCATTATATCTTTTTCATTCTCTCCCCTTATTCTCATAGGGAATCCGTCAAATACAAGCAATGAGTTTTTCTTGATTTTTTCTCTCAGCACTGTAACATTCTTAAATCCCTTTATCTTCTCACAGTAGTCTATAAAGGCATTAGGGTTATGGCCTAACATATTGGCAATATATACAGGAACTCCGATGATGTTTTTAACACGCTCACCCTTTTTGCCATCAAATTCAATCAAGGCAAAATATGATGTTGCTGGAGATGTGTAACCTCCGTACTTTTCAGGATCCAGATCTTTTTTCAGCCTTATTACCGCTCCTGTGTTTTTCTTGGCTAAAGTTTCATTAAACAACTGCCCTTTTTCACAATAAGTGTACTCTGTATAAAGGATATTGTTCTTTTTCATTATTTCCCTTATCTTCTCTATTGTACCGCCTGCACCGCTTCCTTTATCAGGAGCTTGCCATACCAGTGTATTCCCTCTTTTGACATCAAAATCAAACACTTTATTTATACTGTAATTCGTCTTATAGTTTTCTTTGAGCCACCTCATCGGGTTGTTTGTAAACTTTGCATTATAGAC
>CAVJEY010000246.1:0-2736 GCA_963648745.1 Christensenellaceae bacterium Phil1 | reverse complement strand
ATACAAAGATGATTATTGTATTTTGTGCGGCATATGCAAAAAAAAACTGTCCATTCGATGCAATAGCTCTTACGGATCACATTGAAGTTGACTTCAGCAAATGCAAAGGCTGCGGAATATGCGCGAAAAAATGCCCTAAACACGTTGTAAAAATGAGGGATAAAAAAGCATATATATGCGACACCTGCAAGGGTGATCCCAAATGTATCAAAACGTGCCCGCAGAATGCGCTTACATTTGAATAGGAGGTGGCAGACATGACAATGCTTGGATATCAGAATAATGTGTTAAGAATAGACCTGAGCCGGCAAGAGTACCGGACAGAACCGCTGCGTATGGATTTTGCAAGAAAATATATAGGTTCCAAAGGGCTGGTAATAAGATATATGTATGAAGAACTTAAACCGGGTATAGACCCTTTGGGTCCTGAAAACAATCTGTATTTTACAACAGGTCCGCTGACAGGAACGCCGGTTCCGTGTTCGGGCAAACTATCAGTTGCAGCAAAGTCCCCTGCAACAGGAACAATGAACGACTGCTCCATAGGAGGTCACGCAGGGATAAGAATTAAATTTGCCGGATACGATATGATAGTATTTGAAGGACAGCTTGAAAAACCGGGATATGTGGTGATTGAGGACGAGCATATAGCCTTTGAGGATGCATCCGACCTGTGGGGGCTGGGCTCTCACGACGCAGAGGCGATACTAGCAGAGAAATACGGTATAGAATACAGTATTATGTCCATAGGTCCCGGTGGGGAAAACCTTTCAAATATGGCGTGTATCAACTCTGATTATTACAGACAGGCGGGCAGAGGCGGCATAGGCGCGGTAATGGGCTCAAAAAAACTGAAAGCGATACTGATAAAAGGTACCGGCGGAGTTAAAGTGCATAACATCGAAAAAACAACGGACAGAATACTCGAAATACTGCACGAAGACGTTTTACAGGAAGACAATACTTTTGTATTTGATACAGGAACCACTGCATTTCTTGAAGCCTGCGGCGACGGCGGAATTGTTCCGTACAGAAATTTTTCGGGAGCTAACGATCCGGAATGGGAAAAATACAACGGAGATGTGCTGATGCAGTACAGAGAAGGCAAACGAGGCTGCGGCAGCTGCGGTCTTGGCTGCGGCAACTTCCTCAAAATAGGCAATGCAATATGTGAAGGACCCGAATATGAAACAATTGCAGTTGCAGGTCCCAATGCCTGTATAACAGATCCGGAGCATATAGTTAAATTCAACGAAGTATGTGATAATATGGGGCTTGATACGATAAGTACAGGAGATACTATTGTCTGGGCTATGGAGATGACCGAAAAAGGCATATATGATTTTGGTATCAGATTCGGTGAAGCCGAAAAAATGATAAAAATGGTTGAGCTGATGGCAAGACAGGAAGGCGTAGGCAAAGATCTGTGCATGGGAACCAAATACTGCTCCGAAAAATACGGCGGAACAGACTTTGCAATGCAGGTAAAAGGGCTGGAATATCCTCAATATGAGCCTCGCGGTTCGTGGGGAATGTCTCTGGCATATGCTGTGTCAGACAGAGGAGCCTGTCATATGAGGGCATATGCGCCTAACGAAGAAGTTTTTGCTGCATCAATACCGCCATACACAGCAGAGGGAAAAGGGCAGATGGTGTATAATCTTGGTGAATTCAATGCTGTTAAGTTTTCTCTCTGCATATGCGACTTCTGGGGGACTATCTCGTACGAAATTATGGCGGAAATGCTGACAATGATTACAGGTGAGGAATGGACCGCCGATGAAATGGGAGAGGTTGGACGGCGCGTGCTGAATATAGGCAGAGCTTTTAATCAGCGTGAAGGCTTTAACAGACAAAATGATACTATACCTAAGAGATTGGTAAAAGAAGCTTTAGAAGGAGAAGGTCCTGCAGCGGGACAGATGATTCCGCAGGAGGCATTTGAGGATATGCTTGACCAGTATTATGAAGTGATGGGCTGGGATAAAAATGGTATGATGCCGCAGGAACTTATAGATACTTTATAGTGAGGTTTATATGAAAGTTACAATACTGTTCAAACGAACGATGACAAAATATTCGGGAGGAAAAGAACGCATAGAAATTGAGCTTGCCGAAAACTGCACCTGCGACGAAGCCTTAAAAACAATGGGGATAGATTACAGGGAAATCCCCAGATTCGGGTTTGTTGCGGTAAACAATATGAGAGTCATGATTGATACCCGTCTAAAAGACGGCGATGTAATGAAAGTGTGGCCAAAGGTATCGGGAGGTTGATGTAAATGAAACTGTTAAAAGTTGATACGCCCGATGCTGCAAGGAAAAAACTGATAGAACACATATCAGAAAAGCAACTGAAAAAAGAAAAAATACCTTTGGAAAAAGCCTTGGGCAGAGTTCTTGCAGAAGACATAGTTTCTGCAGAAAACATTCCATCGTTTAACAGATCTACCGTAGACGGATATGCTGTGAATTCATCTGACACAGGATGCGCTTCAGATGGAATTCCTGTTTTTCTGAATATAGTTGAAGAAATACAAATGGGTAAAACAAGCGAAAGCGCAATTAAAACAGGCAGCTGCGCATATGTACCGACAGGAGGAATGCTTCCGCAGGGTGCAGATGCGGTTGTAATGATAGAATATACCGAAGGCTTTGATGAAAATTCAATAGCAATATACCAGTCTGTCGCTGTAGGAAACAATGTTGCAATGAAGGGTGAGGACATATCTGCAG
>CAVJEY010000245.1:0-2738 GCA_963648745.1 Christensenellaceae bacterium Phil1 | reverse complement strand
TGCGGAAATGGGGAAAAGTTTATAAGCAAATCGTGTAGCAGAAATGCGTAAACCTAGATAGCTTCTGGCTTTACGCTTTCTTATTTTTTTGAAAGGAGAGGAACAAGATCCATATGAAAAAAGAACGAAGAATGAATCTGACGGTGACGATACTTTCTCTGTCGCTGCTTACGGTAATGGCAGGAGCCGCTGTGGCGCCGGCTCTTGACACGATAAGCGAGTATTTTTCAGATGTGGACAAGACCCTGGTACAGCTTATTATAAGTATACCGGCGCTGTTCATATTCATAACCAATATGTTTTTTTCAGGGCTCTGCAGGAAATTCAGGTCGAGAACCCTGCTGCTTGCGGGGCTTTGGCTGTATACTGCAGGAGGCTGCGCCGCAGGGCTTTTCAGCAATATATTTGCGGTACTTGTATTTAGAGCGCTTGTGGGTATAGGGGTAGGAATTATAATGCCCATGTCAACAGGGCTTCTGGCATTTTACTACACAAAAGACAGACAGGATCAGCTTATGGGCTACTCCTCTGCCATGAACCAGATGGGCGGCGTGGTTGCAACCTTAATAGCGGGTATGCTGGCGCAGATAAGCTGGAGGCTGAGTTTCCTTGTGTATCTGATGGGCCTGATAAGCATTGTGCTGTGCATACTGTTTCTGCCAAACGAAAAACTTGTGGCAAGGGAAGAAAAACAGGAAAAGAAAAAAGGTGTTTTCAGAGAATATTATACCTTTGTAATCGCAATGTTTCTGCTGATGTTCACATTCTTTGTGTATCCGAGTGATTTTGCCATTGAAGCTGCAGGAGAAGGCATCATTCCGGCAGGAAGTATCGCCGTTATAATGGCAGGCGCAGATCTTGTGGCATTTGCGGGAGGGCTTTTGTTTGTGCATATCAAAAAAAGAGCCGGGAATCTGACCGTATATGTGGCGCCGGTATTGTTTTTTGCAGGATATATGCTTCTTGCATTTGCAGAAGGCTGGGCGGGAGCACTGCCGGGTTCTGCGTGCATAGGCTTTGCCAACGGCATAGGAATCCCCTATATTATATCCACCGCTTCGGCAAAAGCGGGAAGGGCAGCGGCAACCACCGTGATGCCTATGATTTCGGTGGCCATGTATCTTGCCCAGTTTGTAACCCCACTCATACTGTCTGCGGTTTCCGCAGCGACAGGAGGTGCAGAGGGTCTGCCGTATATAACTGCGGCCGTCTCTGCAGCGCTGCTTGCTGCATGGTCTGTACTGCTGAGAAGCAAAACCTGCACCGCCGAAAAATAAATATATTTGTATACTAAAGCTCTGTGATGTGATATGCTTAGAAACAGGACAATAAGTAATACATATGCAGGGAGCAGGTATATGGACTGGAACAGTGAATGGAAAAAAACAAGAGATGAAAACGGACACAGCAACAGTGTTGATTTCTGGAATGCTTTTGCCCCGGGATTCCGCAAGAAGCCGGAGCAGGGCAAACGCGATATATATGCAGAGGAATTTTACAGGCTGACGGAGGCAGAGCCGGGAGATACCATGTTTGATATGGGATGCGCCTCCGGTACGCTGGCAATTCCGTTTGCTCAAAAAGGGCATGAAATATATGCTGCGGATTTTTCTCCCAAGATGCTGGAGGTGCTTTCGGAGGATGCCGCAGAGCTTGGCCTTTCGGAGAAAATACATACAATGCAGCTTGACTGGAACGAGGACTGGAGCAAACGCGACATTCCTGTATGCGATATTGCCATATCGTCAAGATCCCTCATATCCGATGACCTTGAAGGCTGCCTTATGAAGCTGGAACAGGCGGCGGCCAAAAAAGTCTGCCTCGGAGTATGGACCAGCGGCAGATCAGGATATGACAGGAAAATAGCAAGAGCCATAGGATACAGATCCTCTGACTACGGGGCATTTGCGTATATAATGAATATACTGTTTGAGCTGAACAGAATGCCGAGGCTCTCATATATAGAAGGACCGTTTAAGCCTAAAAAATATGAAAGCTTTGACGACTGTATAGGCAAGGTGGCAGCAGGCTTTCCCGAGGAGCTTGACAGGCAGCAGTATGACAGACTGGCTGAATATACAAAAGAGCATCTTGTAAACAAAGACGGCATATGGGTCTATGACCATGACGGAACTGCCGTATGGGCATTTATCTGCTGGGATATACAGCGATAAAGCGGATGCCCTGGTGAATTTAAGAACTGTGCAGAGGAGCGAAGCCGTTTAATTACAGCTTCGCTCCGGATGTTTTTCGGATTGGTTTTTTGCGCGGATATGAGGGCGGGCAATGGGCTTTATCAGTTTGGCAAGCTTCAGCCGCCTGTAAGGGAACACGGGTTTTTACCTCCGTGCTTGCTGCTCGTGCAGGTGAAAAACGAAGTGCCTTTATATGCCGCGAATAAAACTTGACATATGACAAGCCTGGTGTATCATATAGATGTGAGGAGGGGATATACTTGAGCGGACAGATTATAAAGCAGCGGCAGGACCTTACTTATCTGTCGTGGACAAAGATACGAAATTCATCGGGAACTGCAGGATCGTTTTTTAAGGCCTATGCAGAAATAGGCGACAGCAGAATATATTACAAACTCTCGAACTATGACATGAAAAACGGAATCACAGGACACGAATGTGTAAACGAGATAATAGCGGCAAGACTTCTGGATATTCTTGACATACCACATTTGGACTATCAGCTCATAAATGCCGATATTGTAATTGACGGCAGCAGATACA
>CAVJEY010000244.1:0-2750 GCA_963648745.1 Christensenellaceae bacterium Phil1 | reverse complement strand
GCGAATGAAAACAAAAGCATGGATTAAAGCCGCAGGTATCAGATGTATCAGAACTGTCTGCCAGAGCGCAGCGGCTGTAATAGGCACAGAAGCGGTGATGAGTCAGGTGGACTGGAAGCTTGCAGTTTCGGCAGCGGCTCTTGCGGGAATTCTGTCGGTGCTGACTTCACTTGGCGGCCTGCCTGAATGTCCCTGCGCAGAGGATTCAGAGGAGAAACAAAAATGAAACTTTATATAGACGGACTCAAAGACAGATATATCAGAAGCTTTGTCACAACCGCAGAGGGCGCGGCGCGGACGCCGTACAGCAGCGAGGCGGTCAGAGCAGCCCTTGATATGAACGATACTGTCTGGGTCAGAAGCAGGCAGGTTCATAAGGACCGCATACTTGTGATAGACCACAGACCCGAAACAGACCTTGCTCTTGACGGCTATGATGCCTTTGTGACCGATGTTCCCGGCGTATGCCTGCTGACAGCTCATGCAGACTGCATACCTGTGCAGCTTTATGATCCGGATTGCAAAGTCATAGCGGCGGTTCACGCAGGCTGGAGAGGTACGGTGCTTGGCATTGCCGCAAAGACAGCGGAGCTTATGAAAGAAATGTACGGCTGCACCAGTATCAGAGGATATATAGGACCCGGAATATCAGAGTGCTGTTTTGAAACAGATGCAGATGTTCCGCAGGCTGTGAGAGCCGCTTTCAGATGGGCGGATGAATATATATCGGAAGGCAGGACAGAGGGCAAGTTTTATGTGGATCTCAAGGGCATTAACAGAAGGCAGCTTGAGGAGGCAGGCGCTGCGGATATAGAGATAAGCGATATATGCACCTGCTGCAATGAGAATTTCTGCTCTCACCGCAGAAACCCTGCCGACAATCTCAGAATGGCATCCGGAATATGTCTTTTGTAATACAGGGAATATCGATTTGCAGATATTCTTGTATATCACATGACCGGCATTTATACGGTGTTTTTTAGCCCTGTTTTGTTATTTTTTCCGAAAAAACAGGAGGATTCCTGCTGAATCCTCCATGATTGATGTTCCTGTTTTCAAATTACTGCACTGCATCAGGCCATCACAAAACCCATAACTGCAAACAGCAATGCTGAGAGTCCTGCTGCAATGAAACCGTATGGCATCTGAGTGATTGCATGTCTGAAATTATCACATCCGCAGGCTGCCGATGTTATAACTGTTGCATCTGAGTAGAAGCATACATGGCTTCCGAATACGCCGGCTGAGAGGCAGGCGGCTGTAAGAAGCGGAACATTGCAGTCAAGCTGATATGCCAGAGGAATAACGATTGGCAGTGCTATGATATACATGCCCCAGTTTGTACCGGTTATAAATTCTGTGCATGCAAGGATAAGGAAAATGCAAAGTGGAGCTGTAGCTGCGGTCATATGTTCCGCACCTGTTTCAATACACCATCTTGTAAACCCTATTGTTTCATTCATGGCACCGAACTCAAATGCTGTTACCATAAGCAGCAGCGGCAGTGTCATGTTCTGAAGTCCTTTGATGAATACATCCCAGAATTCATTTGCGGTCATAAGTCCCTGTGCAGGATAGATGATAAGCATGAAAATGACTGTGCATACAACACCTATCTGCATCTCTGTTCCTGCGATTATAGTTGTGCCTACGAGAACAATTATAGGGAGGAAGAAATTGAGTACGTTTGGTTTGTCCGGAAGTTCAATATCTCCCTTGTCGGAAGAAAGAATTGAAATTTTGTCTGAACCCTCCGGAGCCAGTGGACCGCCGTTTGCTGTTCTTTCGTAAGCTTTTTTCATAGGACCGAATTTAGGAACCAGTCCGAATATTACGCAAGGAACAAGTAAAGCTGCAATCCATCCATAGAAATTGTATGGGATGGTTGTGGTAAAAGCAGCTACAGGAGTGGTCTGGCCTTCCGCCCAGCCTGAATCAATCATAATCCTTCCTGCGAATACACCCCATGTTGTAAACGGAATGATTACGCATAGAGGAGCAGCTGTTGAGTCGGCAACATAAGCAAGCATTTCCCTCGGAGTTTTGTACTTGTCAGTGATATTTGCCATGCATGAGCCTACAGTGCAGGAATTGAGATAATCATCGATGAATATGATAACTCCAAGCACCCATGTCCACATCAGAGCTGCTTTTTCTGATTTGGCACGTTTTGCTGCCCATTCTCCGAACGCATGTGCACCTCCGGATCTCTCGATGAGAGCTATGATGCCGCCCATGGTACCGCATACGATAATAAGCCAGCATGCATCGCTTCCTGTCTGCATGGTTTCAAGAAATGACTCACAGAAAACAGTAAGCACATTTTCACCGGGCTGTGCACACATAATCCACCCGACAAATGTTGCAAGAATAAGCGCCTCAATAATTCTCTTTGTGATAAATATGTACACTATGAGAAATATTGCAGGCAGCGTGCTCCATGCGCCGAAGTCTTCAACGTTATCCGGAAGAAACAATTGCTTGATTAAAATAGTAAGACCGATAGTTATGATGAGTCCGAACAGTGACTTCCATGCGTTGAAGTTTTTGAATTCGTTTTCTACACGCCTGTTTTTGAATGACATTTGAACACCTCCTTCAAATTAAGATATATCAGTATTATATATAAAAAGGGATTAAAAGTCAAAAAATTTATAATATTTCAAACATTTTCTCTGATTTGCAGGCGCTATTCTGCAAAGACCGGTACTTTTTGTTTTCATCTCCGGCAAAATTGTATATCTGAAAGA
>CAVJEY010000243.1:0-2800 GCA_963648745.1 Christensenellaceae bacterium Phil1 | reverse complement strand
CTTGTTCACGAAATCCGCAATGCCCTGAGCAGCATTTCGGGCATGGCCGCTTTTCTGTCAAAAACAGATCTCACGGACTATCAGCGCAGGCTGCTTGACAGTATCACAACCTCAGCCTCTCTTGTTTCAGAGCTTCTCAGCAGTTTTCTTGCATATTCAAAGACACAGAGCTGTGAAATCAGAAATACCGGGTTTTCAATCAGCTCGCTTTTTAAGTCCCTGGATGACATCTTCAGACTCCAGGCAGAAAACAAGGGTCTGAAATACCTGCAGCATCTGTCGGTTCCGGACGATCTTTATATCCGCTCCGGCAGGTTTCAGCTTTTCCATATATTAAACAACCTTCTGGGAAATGCGCTGAAATATACAGACAAGGGGTATGTCGGGCTGAGTGCTGATACAGTCTCCGAAACATCCGGCACCGTAACAGTCAGGTTTTGCGTAAAAGACAGCGGTACAGGGATTCCAAAGGATGTGCTTGAAAATGTTTTTGACAGTGACAGACAGACGCAGGAGATTTCCGGCGCAGGCGGTCACGGCTTCGGCCTTCACATATGCAAAGCTCTCACTGAAGATCTCGGCGGCACCCTCAGCGGAGAATCAGATGAAAACGGCTCCTGTTTTTGCTTTACCCTCACATTTAAAAAAGTCTCTCCTCCCGCTTTTTCAAAGGTTCTCAAAAACTGCCGCGCCCTGATAATTGACGATGATTGTCTGAGCCGCGAAATAATTTCCGACTGCCTTGCGCCTTACGGCGCTGTATGCGATTATGCAGACACAGGGGAAGATGCTGTTTCTATGTGCCAAAGTCTTCCCTGCGATTACTACTCTGTCATTTTCACCGACGTGTTTATGTCCGGCATAAGCGGGATTAAGACCGCAGAGATTTTAAAAAGCGATTTACATATATCAGTTCCTGTTGTTGCGGTCAGCGGCAGCGAATGCAGCAGTCCGTATATTGATGCCTGCGTTCTAAAGCCTTTTGACAGAGCGGAAATCTTAGATATTGCCGGCAAAGCCGCCGCAGGTATTCTGACGGTATCGAAGGCAGGAGCCATGGCAAGACTTGATAACAGACAGGATCTTTATGATAAGTATTACACCCGCTTCGTAAAAAACTACATGACCTCTCCGCAGGAACTTCGCAGCCTTCTGTCCGAAAGCAATTTTGAGGACGCCTACAGAATAGCGCACAGCATCAAAGGTCTTTCGGGAACTCTCGGCCTTGCCGATGTATACGGCAGCGCCTCAAGGCTTGCAGCTTCTCTGCATGACAGGGAGACTGCAAACGAACTTTATATCACCGAGCTTGAGGAATCCCTCAACAAACTGTTGCCATAGCAAAAGCCTGCATGGTACAATCGTGGTATGAAAAAACATCTATTTTTACAGGCGCCGATACAGGCAGGCAAATCAACTCTGCTCAAAGAGGCCATGGAGCCCTACAGAGAATACATAGGCGGCTTTGTATCACAGCGTCTTCTTGACAGCGAACTTAATACTATTGGATTCAGGCTGGCAGATTATGCGGAGCACCCGGAACTTACGGCGGCTTTTTCAGACGGGCTTTCAGACATATTTCTAAAGCGCACCGCCAATGAAGGCCGGTTTGATATATCCGTATTTGAAAATCAGGCAATAGAAATTCTTGAAAAGGCGGGGAGGACAAAAAAAATAATACTGCTTGATGAAATCGGCGGCGGCGAATTGAAATCGGAGGTATTCAGAAGCTGCCTTTACAGACTGCTTGACGGCGATATTCCGTGTCTTGGCGTCATCAAGGCTCCGAAAGCGGCCGCAAATACAGGCAGAGGGACAGGTATGAATCTCAGCGACGAAAATGCAGCTCTTCACAAAAAAGCAGACATCTGCGGCGCCGAAATTCTAATCTACAGCAGAGAGAAATTCAGCGAACAGAAAGAATATATACAAAGGTTTATCGAGGAAAAGCTATGTGGACATTTTACGACAGATTAATCGACGGCATAGATGAAAGCATCATCATTGACCGGGTTGTTTCCGGACAAAGCTGGACGGCAGTCACAGCAGGGGAATACTGCGGTGTCTCCGCTAATATAGAGGGCGGGCGCACTGCTCCCGATTTTCCCGCGCTCAGAGGCGTATCACTCAAAAAAGCCGCAGAGCTCTGCAGATCATGGGATTTTGCCGAGGCTGCAATAGGTACCGCCGCGATTAACGCCTATTACAACAGCAGCAGATTCCTAAACGATGCAGCGCTGCCTGCAAACAACACATTCGATGTGTATGAAAATATCACGGCAGGCAAAAAAGTCGGAATGATCGGCCATTTCATGCACCTTGAGGGCATACTTACCAAAGCGGATGTCTATGTCATCGAAAAACGGCCTGCGGCAGGAGAATATCCGGAAGCCGCCTGTGAATATCTGCTTCCCGAAATGGACTTCGTATTTATAACAGGGTCGGCCCTTGTAAACAAGACGATGCCGCGGCTGCTTGAGCTAAGCAAAAATGCTCATACCGTAGTCATCGGTCCGAGCACCACAATGTCTGATATTCTGTTTGAATTCGGTGCCGATGAGGTTTCGGGGCTGATGATAACAGATCCAAAAGCTGCAATGCACACTGCAGTTTTTAACGGCCATAAAAACATATTCAGGTGCGGCAGCAAACTGAGGCTGATAAAATAACAGACTGTTTTTCAGTCGCTTTCCCTGAAACATAAAAAAGGACGACAGCAGATGCCTCGTCCTTTTTGATTTTTACCCTATTTTGTGTAATCGTAGAAACCAACGCCTGTTTTTCTGCCAAGCTTGTTAGC
>CAVJEY010000242.1:0-2802 GCA_963648745.1 Christensenellaceae bacterium Phil1 | reverse complement strand
GCCCCTTGTCGTTTACACCTATGACCTTCTCGCCGGCATCTCTAAGAGATCTGATATATGTGCAGGTTTCCCCGCTTATCTCCTCTCCCGGACATACAAACGGTATTCCCGGCGGATAAGGTATTATGGAGCCTGCGCATACTCTGCCCGCGGCTTCTTCCAGTTTGACATATTCCTTGTACTTCGGCACCGGGTGCATTCTGCCTCCCTTGGGTATAACTATTTCCCGCCGATCCTCCGCTCTGTCTGAAAGCTCGCAGCTGTCTGCGATCTGCGCCAGAGCGGCAAGCAGCTTTTCAAGGTCGCTGCGGGTATTGCCTATGCCTGTCATACACATAAGTATATCGCCTGTATTAAGCTCTGTGTATATGTTTTTTTTCATAAGCAGCTTCTCCAGCTGTCCGCCTGTGATGCCGTAAGCACCCATATCAAGATTGATTTTGGTGTCATCCATCATGGCCGCCTTCATAATATTAAGGCCTTTTATCCTCGCTGCTTCACTGTAAAACCGGTCAAGGTTATCGCGCCACTGCCGCATAAGCTGTGCTCCGTGTTTTTCAAGGATTTCAGCATTAATGTCAAGGGATGACATCAGTATGTATGAAGGGCTGGTACTCTGCACAGCCTGCAGCTTATCCTCAAGCACGTATCTGTCCACCCTGTCGCTGCACAGGTTCAGCACTGCCGACTGGGTCATTGAAGCAAGAGTCTTGTGAGTGCTACCCACAACGATATCCGCTCCGCTCATTTCAGCCGACCTGGGCATACCTGATCCTGCACCGTATTTGTGGAAAAAATGAAGATGTGCGCCGTGAGCCTGATCGACTATGAGAATCCTGCCCGCATCATGAACAGCCTCTGCTATCGCCTCAATATCGCTGCATATGCCGTAATAGTTGGGGCTTGGCAGTATAACCGCCCCGGCATCGGGATTTTGTGCAAGCAGTCTTTTTACCTCTTCGGGGTTTATCGCTCCTGTTATGCCGTATTCCTCATCAATTTCCGGATGGAGATATACAGGTTCAATGCTTCCGAGGGTCAGAGCATTAAATATGGACTTGTGGCAGTTTTTTGCCATAATGAGCTTCTTGCCCGCAGGAACAGATGCAAGGATTGCAGCTATAAGGCCGCCGCTTGTGCCGTTAATCTGAAGGTAAGACCTTTTGCAGTCATAAAGCTTCGCATACCTGTCCTGTATATCCTTTAGCACATCCTCTGCCTGAAACAGATTGTCCGCACCGGGTATCTCGGTGATGTCGCAGTCCATAAAGTTGTCCAGCCATCTGCCGTAGCCAAGCTCTCTGTAAAGCCGCGAGCCCTTGTGACCGGGCATATGATATGATACTGTTTTTTTATCTGCATGATTTAATAAAAATTCTATCATTATAATTCCTTTCCAACTTGCTGTATTATTCCCAGAATGCTATTGCCCTTATCGGCGCTCCATCCGCATTTATATGTTTAAGCGGAAGAGCAAAGAACCAGAACAGATCATCACCGCATTTATCCAGATTTTTAAGATTTTCAATATTTACTATCTCATGTTCTTTAAACAGCTTTTTATGAATAGGAAGATCTTCATCCGGAATAGGATCTATACCTATAACATCAAGTCCTACACCTTTTTTATCCGTATTTAGTATAAATTCTACCACATCATTGTCTATGCATGCATAGTCTTTGAAATAGTCATCTGTTCCCCATCTTTTGTCCCAGCCCAGATTAAACAGCAGGTAGTCTGCATCCTCTGCCTTTTTTCCATACCTTCTGATTCTGTCAATTGTAATGGTATCGCCTTCTTTAAGATCTCTGCAGTCTATCACCAGTGCTTTTCCTACAAACTGGCTCACTGGAAACTGATCGAGAGTTGTTCTTCCCGCAAACAGATGAGCAGGCGGATCCATATGTGTTCCTGTATGGGAATACATGGTCATCAGCGTTTCCTTAAATCCATCCTTTTCATATGTATTTGCCTGTTCAAGTCTTGGCGGTTCTGTACCCGGATATACGGGCATATCTTCTGAAATAGTATGTGTTAAATCGATTACTTTCATGGTGTCCTCCTTTTCTTCATAAAAATATATTTATTTTGAATTGTTCTCCAATTTTTCAGTATGCGGTTTTGAATAGAACTGATAGAACAACAGAATTATAGCCAGATATACGCATACTGCAATGATTGACTGAGTGCTTGACGAGAACGTAGCCCAGAACAGAAGCGCTCCGCCTACTATGCTGACTGCAACAAATAAGTTTTTGCACGGTAGCTTCCATGGCAGTCTACTGTGTTCATCAGGGAATTTCTTTTTATACAAGAAACTGCTTACAATGGTTATACACATTGCAACTACGCCAAACGATGCTGCAACATTAGTTAACAATACATATACATTTCCAAGTGCCGGTATTACGCCCATGAAAATCAGAATAAGTCCTATTATAAGGCTAAAAATCAACCCGACATGAGGAACACCGAAACGGTTTAACCTGCTGAAAATTCTAGGAACAACACCTTGCAGACCCATGCCGTATAAAAGTCTTGATGATTCAAACATTTCACCTACAAGGCATGTTACACATGCTATCCATGCGGCGAAATTGATCACTGCACCAGCAGCATTACCAAATGCATATTTAGCTGCTATAGTAAATGGGGAATCCATTGTTGAATATTCAGTATAGTTAACAATTCCAAGACACACCGCCATACTTACTGCATACATTATGATTATTGTTACAAATGCCCAGAACATTGCTTTCGGTAGTATTTCCGGACGTTTTGCCTCACCGCTTGTTGTCAGT
>CAVJEY010000241.1:0-2857 GCA_963648745.1 Christensenellaceae bacterium Phil1 | reverse complement strand
TCATAACGCTCATTCTGTTTTTGATCTTCATTTTTTTGAATATATTATATATATGAGTTTTGACCGTGCTCTCCGAAATAAAAAGTGCTTCTGCAATCTCCGCATTGCTGCGCCCCTCATAAATAAGCTCGACAAGCTCTTTTTCCCTGTCCGTAAGATCGTACTGCTCTCTGACTCTTTCGAGTCTGTCCTCAAGAGAAAACTCCGGTGTCTTCTCCTCGCTGCTGAAATATGCGGGAACAAACGCACGCCTGTAGGTAAGATATATCATAACTATGTTTATGACAAACCAGAATATGATAGTCAGATCCAGCGGTTCTCTTATGAACCTGCTGTTGCCCCAGTACACCGAGGTTTCACCCCAGAAATATGAAGCGTAGTTCCATGTCAGCATGGCCGTAATTATTACCATATATACCGTCAGATCTCTGTCGGAGCGTTTGTACAGAGCCGCAACTATATATGAAATGCTGCCTATGAGCATCATAAATATAAGGATGATATCTGATACCAGCAGAATCCACTTGATGGTATACATAAATTCAACGCTGAATACAATCGTTGATACACACCATACGGAAGCATAGGCTATGGTATAAATCCTTGCCATTTTGTAATAGCCTTCGAGTATGTCTTCTTCTGTAAGCCTCTGCTCCAGGGAAAGCCACAGTATAAACAGTATTGATATTATGCAGTCCCCCAGCCTGAGCAGCTCTATATTGTCATAACCGGCTATGAAGTAATCGGTGTAGTATATTATCATGTCATATATGCACATTATAAGCAGGCAGGCCGAAAACATAAGCATGGCATTGTTAAGACTTGTGTTGCCTTTTCGCCTTGCCAGTATGCTCATTGTAAAGCTGGATATTCCAAGAAATATGGCTATAAGGTAGCATATAAGAATAATATGATTCATTTTTTATTGTTTCTCCTGTCGGTTCGGTTAACATTATAATTAGTATTGTAACATATTCCGCCCGGTTTTTCTATAGTTCAAACCGGCGTCTTGCCCGGATTCTAATCTCCCAGAACTTTACCGATTGAATCATATATGACAAGATCTGCCTGCGAGTCATATCCTGTCTTTGATTTGTTAATCAGAATCATATTGCTTCCTCTGAAATATCTGATAAGGCCGGCTGCAGGGTATACCACCAGTGAAGTGCCGCCCACAATCAGTGTGTCGCACGAGGCAATGGCAGTAACCGCACCGTTTAGCACATCTTCATCAAGGCCCTCCTCATAAAGCACCACATCAGGCTTGACAACTCCGCCGCATTTACTGCATTTTGGAATTCCTCTCTCGCAGTTTGCCTCATCCATGATATAGTCAAGGTCATAAAAAGCTCCGCAGTCCATACAGTAATTCCTGAGCACCGAGCCGTGCAGCTCATAAACTCTGTGGCTGCCTGCCTTCTGATGAAGTCCGTCTATGTTCTGTGTTACAACGCCTTTGAGTCTGCCCTCGCGCTCAAGTCCTGCCAGCGCCAGATGCGCCTTGTTTGGCTCTGCGTCCGGATATATAAGGTTCTTTTTGTAGTAATCAAAAAATATCTCCATTTTGTCCGTAAAAAATGTATGGCTCAGCATCTGCTCAGGCGAGTATCCGTATTCGCTCATGGCACTGTAAAGTCCTTTTTCGGATCTGAAGTCCGGTATATTGCTTTCAGTGGAAACTCCTGCCCCTCCAAAAAATACAACGCTGCCGCTATTATCAATTATATCCTTAACTCTCCTGTCCATATGATTAACCTCCCTCGAATCACCTATATCCATTTTACACCCTTTTTTAAGTTCGTCAAATATATCTGTCACTATTTCGCGGTTTGAGATATAATAGATACAGCAAAATCTGAAAACGGAGATTTATTTATGAAAAAACTGATTATTGCAGGGGCAGGACAAATGGGAATGTCTGTTTCACAGCTTCTGAATGAAACAAATATAAGCCTTACGGCATTTGCCGACAACAGCCCTGCCAAATGGAGAGGCGGCGATATTCCCGTTGTTTCATTTGCCGAGGCGGTTGCCATGAATCCGGATATAATTCTTATCGGGGTACTGGATGACGAAAGAGCAGGCAATATGAAGGAACAGCTTGATTCCTGCGGCTATTGCGGAGAATACATATTACTCAGTGACATATACAGTACCTATGATATGAGAAGCGGTGCATTCCGCAGATTCGTGCCTCGCCTTGACAGCGTGCCCGGCGCAGTTGCGGAGCTTGGAGTATACAGAGGCGATTTCTCGCTGGTGCTTCGCAGGCAGTTTTCCGGCAGAACCTTGTATCTGTTTGATACCTTCGATGGCTTTAACGCAGATGATGTCAGAACTGAAAAGACAGAAAACTTTTCACAGGCAGACCCTGCGGACTTTGCAGACACCTCCGCAGAATATGTGCTCGGCAGATTCGACGACACCTCGGATATAGTTTTGAAAAAAGGATATTTCCCCGGCACTGCCGCAGGTCTTGAAAACGAGACGTTTGCTTTTGTAAGCCTTGATGCCGACCTGTATGCGCCGACGCTTGCAGGCCTTGAGTTTTTTTATCCGAGGCTGTCACATGGCGGCGCCATACTCCTGCACGATTACGGCAGCAGGCGATTCTCCGGCGTTTTTGAGGCCGTTTCGGACTATGAGAAAAACCACGGCCGTCTGATGCTTGTCCCTCTGTGCGATCTGCACAAATCCTGCATCATACTGCACCCTTAGCCCAAAACACATTCACAGAGGGCAAACAGCTTTAGCTCTACAGGCTGCGGCATTATAGCCGCGGCTTTTGTTTTGCCTGCTGCTAATTACTTTTTCGCTACTTTTTTCTATATTTTTAGCGAAAAAGTATAATTCGTTA
>CAVJEY010000240.1:0-2881 GCA_963648745.1 Christensenellaceae bacterium Phil1 | reverse complement strand
GCATTTCACCCTTTATTCCTGTTGCCCCTCTTATATTATTGTGTTAAAATGTACTGACTTGACAAAATCCATATAATATTCAGAGGTATACATAATGAGTAACAGACTTAAAGTAAACATTTTTGCATTCGTTACAGTTCTTCTGTGGGGTTCGGGATTTCCTTTCACAAGGGTGATCGGCGATCAGATCTCATCATTTAATCTGGGGCTTATCCGCTGCGCGCTTGCCGCTGTGATACTTCTCATCATCGGAGCATTCACTGGTATGCGCAAACCTTTCAGCCTCAGGGACTGCGGCTGGTTCCTTATTTCGGGAGCAACCGGCTATTCGGTGTATTTCATATTTTTTAATCTGGGTCTTGAAACTCTGTCCTCATCAGAGGGCAGTATCATATGCGCAACTGTTCCGATTATGACGTCAATCGCCGTATGCAGGCTCTACAAAGAGAGAATAAACGGCATCGGCTGGATAACCATAGTGACAGCCTTCGCAGGTGTTGTGCTTCTGCTGTTCTGGAACAATATATTCGGCACAGGCAGTGAGGCTTTCTCAACAGACATAGGTATCCTGTGGATGTTCCTGTGTGCCCTGGTATTTGCGGCATACAACGTGCTTAACCGCATGCTCACAGACAAGGGCTACACCGGTATGGAAATAGCTGCATGGAGCGCAGTGTTTGGAACCATCGAAATGCTGGGCTTCCTGCCCGATACGATTCACGAGGTTGCGGCTGCAACAGCAGGCGCAAATATGTCTGCAATATATCTTGGAGTATTTCCGAGCGCACTTGCATATTATCTGTGGAGCAGATCCATTTCTCTTACAGAGCGCACCAGCGAGGTTACAAACTATCTGTTTATCAACCCTCTGATAGCTACAATAATAGCTCTGATACTGCTTCACGAGGTTCCGGATACAGGTACGTTTGTCGGAGGCATAGTGATAATTATAAGCGTTATAATTTTCAGCACCAAAGGCAACCCCGACAATTAACATCAGACAAACAGAAACTGCTTCAGATGATTTCGTCTGTAAAGCAGTTTCTTTTTATCTTTATTACCATGCTCCGCCGCCACCGCCGCCAAAGCCGCCTCCGGAGAAGCCGCCTCCGCCGCTGAAGCTGCTGAAATCTGCGCCGCCTCCCGAATCAGGCATTGCAGATACAATATGGTTTGCCGCCGAATTGCAGCTGTTTCTCATAAGCGAATTAAACATCCATACATCAAACACCACATCTCCGGCACTGCTGCTGTACCATTCAGGCTGCCTTATATCTATCTTATTGAAATTCTTCGCCCATTTGTCGGACAGAGCCATAACATATGCATACGGCAGTATGTTATAAAAATAGTCGGGATTTTCATTAACCAGCTTTTCAAGCTTCGGAAGCTCTGCCGTTTTAATAAACTGTTTGAGTCCCAGTATTTTTCCAAGCCACTGTGCGGATTTTTCTGTTCTTGCCTTCATAAGCATTACAGGTATCAGTGTCACAACTGCAGATGCAAATACGCATATTCCGTAATACATATCAAGCAGATGCCACACAAAGCCCGCGCCGGCACCCGCACCCGCCAGAAATATTACAGCTCCGCCCAGATACCTTGCGATTTTTTTGCCTTTCGACAGCGCATACATACGGTCAAAGCTGCAGGTAATAATAAGGCCGCCTGCAATTATCAGAATTCCTGCAGGTATTGCCGCAAGCGTATATATCATTTCCAGCTGATAAAATGCCGCGCATATTACCGAAGCCACCACAGGCAAGCACATTACAAAATTGCCAATTACTCTGAAAACCTTTGATTTAACAGTAAACAGTCTCCTGTCCTTAACCGCATAATAGTCTGCAAGCTGCTCTCTTGCCGTAAGATAATTTTTACCGAATTTTTTGCCCAGCTCATCAATCTTAACCTCGTCAGACTCTGCAAACAGACCTGCAAACATTGTCTTTGCAAATGATTTTTCGGTCTTGTCAATATCACGCAGCCTGGTCAGCATTATTTTGTTTTTCTTGTACTCCGTCACTTTGAGATATCCTCTGTCGGCATAGTACATTATCATTGAGGTCATATCCTTCTGATCTATCCTGCCGTCAACAATATATCCGATTTCTGCAGGAGTCATGCCCTCAGGCGGATAAAACTCAATTGTTTCGACCACCTCGGGATCCCTGCCGAAAGCTGCCCACAAAGCAATCATAACAATCGGAACAAGAATCAGAATAAACGGGATTATCCACTTCATATAATCATAGTTCATAGGGTCTATCCAGTAGCCCTCATTCAGATTCATACGGACCGTCACGCCCTCGCAGGCGTCAAGACCTGATGCCGTTACTTTTATGGTATTGCCGTCTGTCCTGTATGAAGCCTTGCTGTTTGAATCAGAGCCGTATGCGCCGCTGTAGACCTGCAGGGTTCTGTCATTAAAGCTCTTTGGCATGTTTATGGTGCAGGAGGCATTTTCAATCGGACTGTCCCAGCCTGAAGGTATCAGATCCAGATAGAAAAAATCCTTTGAGGTGTCCTTATCGTCAAACACTCTCATTCTGTATGATATTCTGTAGGTATTGCTGCCCCGAAGCTCCAGATCCCCGCTTCCTATCTTTATAACCTTGCTGCCGTTTTCGGTATATACCTCATATTCGTAATCCTGCACGTTTATTCTGTCGATTTTAACTCCGTCTGTCGGTATATATCTGAATATGCCATGCTGCGATGACGGAAAATGAACGGTAATCGTCTCTGTTACAGCATAGCTGTTGTCCTCATCAACGTTGACGATGACATCGTATTCCTCTGTCGTATATCCCGAATCCGCATAGCCTGCCGCCGCAAAGCAGCTCATAAAAACCGAGGCGGCAATAAATACAATTAATAT
>CAVJEY010000239.1:0-2901 GCA_963648745.1 Christensenellaceae bacterium Phil1 | reverse complement strand
TGTTTTTACCGTCAATTCTTAAATTTGCTTTTTTCTAAATTCTTTGCAGCGTTGAAATTTCAACGTATACAAAGGAACTTGACAAAGGTGGCTTCTGTTAAAAGTTTTTGCAGCAAAAATACAGTCTGTTATCAAATTCCTTAATCATGGTAATTTATTAACTGCCATTTCTCACTAATTATGCAGTTTCTCTATCACCTCTGCAGAAAGACCCGACACCCTGACTATGGTATTTACATCAATACCTTCATTTTTCATAGCCCCGGCAATCTCAAGCTTCCCCTCTGCAACACCTTCGGTTCTGCCCTGCTCAAAGCCTTCCTCTCTGGCATCAGCCAAATCTTCCCTATATTTATTTAGCAGCTTCATTTTCTTACAGGCCCAGCTATCAGCCACCCGCCTTTTGAATAAATTCTCTGCCAAAACAATTGCCTCATCTCCGCTGCCTATAAGCTGCTCTAATAATTCTTCATTGTCCGGGTCATTTGCATATCTGAAATACACCAGCACTCTCTCAAGCGGTGTCATATCAGATACAGCCTTGCTGTCATCCACCTTGTCTATATCTATCAAATGAAAAGTTATCTTGTTGAACGGTGCTTCCGCGCTTTCTTCATCTCTGATAACCTGCACAGAATGATATACTCCTTTATTTTCAAACAGATCGCCTCCTGCAACAAACGCTACCATTGTTGTTTTTTGCAACCTGTCGCTTAATTCCATCAGATAATCCATATATATCAGACATCTGCCCTCGAAATATTTATCAAGATGATTATTCATCTGTACACTATACAGACTGCCTGTATCGGATTCACACCATATATGAAATCCAAAGCTGCAATATTCTCCATTTGAACATTCAATCGAATCGAACGCATTAATAACCTTAATCGGTGCATCTGCTATCTCCGGGTTGTCTTCTGTCACAGTATTAAGTAACGCTATAAGGGCCTGTTTTGACTCCTCTGTATCTTTCCCGTATATCTTATTGAACACCATGAAATCAGTAAAGTCAAAATCCTCTCTATGGTTATTTGCAAATAGACTCATAAACTCTCCTCCTCACTATATATTCTCATATTTTATTTATCTTTTGTAATTATAATATACTATAAATATACTTTAGTCAAATGTTTTTCTAAGCAGGTACTGACCTGCAGCAGCTTTATCTTTGTCAAAACATAATTTGTTTTGCTTAACATCGTCTGATGTTGCATGATTGTGTCATCAGAATCATACAAGGAGGTCATAGAGCTATGCTTGACTATGAAGAATACGAGAAAAAGTGCGAGGCCATCAGAGCTGCAAATATGGAGCTGCTGGCTATTTTTAAAAAAGATCTTACTGCGGCAGGGCTTTCTGACAAGACCATCAATTCGTATCTTTCCAATGCCGCCTTTTATATCAACGAGTATCTCCCGCGTGAAGGGGCACTCCTTATCAGCTTTTTGAACATGGAAAAATACGCACCGCATGGGACGAAGAACAGGAAGAATGGTATTTTTCCGTTGTGGATGTCATCGCTGTCCTGACAGATAGCTCTAATCCAACAGACTACCTCAAAAAATGCGTAAGCGTGATGAACAGCTTTTACGCATTTCCAGTCTATCCCATCTCCAAAAGCTGAACCTTTTAAACTCTGGCTGGCTCAGGTCGGACAGGAGCGCATTGAAGAAACCATCGACCCTGAACAGGCAATCGACCATGCATTAGAAACTTATCAGAAAAAAGGCTATGATACGGACTGGATCCACCAGCGACTCCTTCCCATACGCGTCCGTAATGAGCTTACTGCCGAACGGCAGCAGCACGGCAAAGAGTACGCTATTCTCACCGATGAAATTACAAAAGCATGGTCCGGCATGACTGCCTGGCAGCACAAGAAGCTCAAAAGTCTGAAAAAAGAAAACTTTCGTGATAACATGAATCAGAAAATTGCCCGCCGCGGCGGCAGCTATGCCGGGCAGGTTCGGGAGAGTATCGAAATGATACCGGACACCCGGTTGTTACGTCGCAGAATGCTGCACAGCTCAATTCTGTAGTCGTTGACATGACAGAAACCGTAGCGGAAACAGAAAAGCCTGATAAAGGCGAAGATAAGTAAAAAAGAGGAAAGGTACGGAATTAAAATTCCTATTTCCGGATATCGCACGCAAGGTGCTTTCTTTGAAATATACAAAAAGCAGGAGTGCTGCCAATCGGACAAACCGAAAAGCTGCAACTCCCGTTTTGCATAACAAAAAGTGTCATATACCGAGCTGTTTTCTCCATGCTCCGGTATAATATCAGTGTGTGTAATTATCGAAATATCCCTGAATATAAATGATAGGAGTGCCTTTGTCTCCCGAACCCGATGTCAGGTCACACAGCGAACCGAGCAGGTCTGTAAGTCTTCTCGGAGTAGTTCCCTCTGTAACCATCTGTCCCACAAGATCTGCATCCTTTGTCTTGATTGCATCCTCTATGGCGGCCTTGAGTTCATCTCCGTTCAGGTCAGCAAAATCATTGTCTGCGAGATATTTGAGCTTAAGTTCGTTAGGCTGTCCTTCGAGGCCTCTGGTATAACCCGGGGATACAACAGGGTCTGCAAGCTCCCAAATCTTGCCTACAGGATCCTTGAATGCGCCGTCTCCGTAAACCATTACTTCTACAGTCTTACCTGTTTTTGCTTTGATTTCAGCCTGAACACCGTCTACAAATTCCTGACAGTTTACAGGAAACAGCTTAACCTTGTCCTCTGTAGCCTTGTTTGAACCGAGGAGACCGTAATCCGGGTTGTAGCCGCTGCCGTTTACGGACTCCGTCATTATATCGTCCATACCGAGCACAACAGTCGCTCCCGCTTCTTTAATCAGCCTTTTGGTTCTTGCTCTTGTGTGTATGTCACAGCACAGCACC
>CAVJEY010000238.1:0-2925 GCA_963648745.1 Christensenellaceae bacterium Phil1 | reverse complement strand
TGTGGTCCACGATGTTTCCCAAGATTAGCAGGGCACGAGAAATCGTGTCTTTTATTATGCAAAAAACCATTGATTGTGTATGGAGAGTTTCTGCCTGAATAAATAGTAATATATAATTTAGTAAATTACGATTGACTAAACCATATACAGCTGACTTTTTCATTACACAAAGATGCGCTATTTTCTTTTTCAAAACCAGCTTTACAAAAGTCAGACACACCGTAGTCAGGGTATATTTGAATCTCTTATGATTAAAGTGGCGAGATTCATGAAAACTCCCTGCCATCATAATATAAATAGTGATTTCTATAAATCGTCATTCACTTCTTCTAAAAAGTTAATCAGGCTTGAAACCCGATATAATGGTTCTTTTTCAATTCTGTTCTTTTTAGTTGCTCTTTTGAAGCCTCGAAGGTATGTATTGAACTCTTTTTTATTGTTTCATATTCTGTTTCTATTTTTCTGTACTATATATTCGGAATCCTCTGTTCCCTTTGCGGCTCTATGAAAGCATCGTTATTAACAATAAGGGCATATCGGAAATCCAGCCCTGCGGAAGGTCTGCTCTTTGAAGGAACGGAGTGACCGATTCTTCCAAATTTCCTGACTTCATCACCTATATTATTTCTAAGAGGTATATAGAATTTATTTCCTTCGTTTTCGATTATTAAACAAAGATGTGTTCTGTGACTTTGTTTACTGGCATTGCCCGGGTCAAGCATATTTATAAATGCCGAATGTTGTATAAAATATTCTTTTCTAATGAAACACAAATTTATGGTCATTTTCTAGCCCTCATAATAAAACAGGAGCATTTTCTTTATGCTCCTAAAATTCTTCAGCTTTTTTTAGACAGGTGCATCTGACGAACCCCTCACAATTTCTTCAGTTTTTTATTCGGGTACTTCTGACAAACACCCTCAAAGAGCGCTTGCTCTTGTTTTCATTATACCCGACTTAAATCAAAATGCAACAGATTTTTGATAACAAATATAAATATTCACTTAGTCACTTAGTATCGAAATACGAAATACCATAGTCAGGGTATATAAATACCTTGGTTATGGTATATTTTTTTATTGCCATTAAGATGAACGATATTTAGTGTTTGACCAAAATATATTGATAGTATATAATGGATATAAACAATAAATCGACTGCTGCAAGGATAAAATATGAGAATATAGACAAGGAGGAGATACTGTGAATTTGTTTGTAAATAATCATAGAGAAGATTTTGACTTTACCGATGGTATGGTATTCAATAAGATATACGGGCAGGATACAGAGGAGTCAAAACAGGCCCTTATAGCGTTACTTAATACTGTAACAGGAGACAAACCGGATGCATCAGGCACACTGATTAAGGATATTAACATATTTAACCCGATTGATTATTCTAAAACAGAAAATTATTGTCAGGTCGGGTTTGATATCAGGCTTGAAACAGATACAGGCAGTCTGTTCAGTGTGGAGATGGAGAATCATCCCGATAAATATTTCAAAAGCAGAATTCTGCTGAATATGACATATATACTGAAATCAGGAGATGAAATGAAGAATACGACTGTTGTGGCATTTGCCGGAGGCAATCTGTTTGAAGACATAGAATCATATCACAGCGTGTTCGGTTTCAGGGACAGGGAAAACAACGGAGTTCTGACTGACAGTGTGAGCTTTCATTTTATAGAGATAGACAAGGTAGACAGGAGCAGGGATATATCTGATATGACACCGCTTGAGAGAGTGTCGCTGTATTTCAGGTATGCAAATGACCCGAATAATGAAGCATTATTGGAGCTTCTTATAGACAGCGGAGATAAGGCAATTGTTTTGGCAGAGAATATATTCAGGAAACTGGCAGCAGATGATATGGCCTATGAGATGATGCTGGCAAGAAAAAAATTCAGGTATCAGTATAATACGGATTTATCTGAAGCCAGAAAAGAAGGTATTGAGCAGGGCAGAGCGGCAGAGAAGATGGAGATGGCCAAGGCCTTAAAAGGTAAGGGCGTTGATGCTGATATAATTGCTGAAGTTTCAGGGCTGCCTGCAAGGGATATTGAGAGTATGTAATAACTGTGATAAAGGAAATTAAATCCTTTCCGAATTTTATTGATACAAGATACAGGCTGCAGAGAGTGTCGCTTGACGGCATGAAAGCAGTGTTTGTTTATCCTAAAACGTAGCTGGATGCTGTTAATCTGTTAAAAAAGCATCTTGAAAGAATTGAAAATGTAGCGGAAATTCTTGTATTTACGCCTGCATTTTTGAAAACTTGCTGATGAAGATTGCGTTGACAGACTGTTCCTTGCTTTGGGGCTTAGGGGAGACAGAGATGAAAGAATAGAGGAAGCTGTTGAGAAAATGCTGTCAGATGTCTGGAGAGAAATTGCTGGTAAAAGGAATAGAAAGTTTTAGACAACCGTTGTCATGTTTGCCGGATGCAACAGAAGCAGATGGGCATTTTGGGAAAGTTAAAAGAAAACATACTTGAGGTGTTGAAGCTATATACAGGCAAGGAACTTGTGCTGGCAAAAAAAGTCAAGTGAATTTTGAAAAGATGTAGATTTTTCAGATGAACCAATATATAATAATGTAACAGTGGAGAAAGGAGCAGAACTATATGTACAGTGAACGTGTAGCTCTTTATAAAGAATTGGAAAAAGAATTCGGAACAAAAATTCTGACATATATCACCAGTGATCGTCCCAATATGGGTGCGCAGATAGCCCCAGATGTCATAGATTACTTCATAAATCATCTTGACAAGATTGGACCATGTGAAAAAATATCTCTGTTTCTCTATACGCGAGGTGGTGATACATCTGCAGCGCGTAATATTGTTAATCTCTTAAGAATGTATTGCGATACCCTGCAAGTAATTGTACCGCATAAAGCTCATAGTTCAGGTACTATTATCAG
>CAVJEY010000237.1:0-2965 GCA_963648745.1 Christensenellaceae bacterium Phil1 | reverse complement strand
ACTCTATAGAAACAGCTATCCGATACATTCGTGAAAACAAGGCTGATTTTATGATGAAGGGTACTGTTCAGACTGCCGATTTACTGAAAGCAGTTCTCAATAAAGAAGAAGGCCTTATGGAAGGCAAGACTCTTTCACATATACTTTTTGAGGAATTACAGGGATATCATAAAATCTTTGCAGTTACAGACTCAGCAATCGTTACAAACCCCGATTTCGAAAAGAAGACTGCAATACTGGATAATGCGGTGAAGGCTATGAGAAATCTCGGCTATGAAAATCCGAAGGTTGCTATTCTTACGGCCGTTGAAAACGTAAATCCTAAGATGCAGGAAACGGTAGATGCAGCAGAGCTGAAAAAAATGGCAGAAAGCGGAGCCTTCGGTGAATGTATTGTTGAAGGCCCTATTTCAACAGATCTTGCTTTTGATAAAGAAGCGGGACAGATTAAGGGCTTTACAAGCAGTGTTTGCGGAGATCCCGATATACTGTTTATGCCGAATGTGCTTGCAGGAAATATTGCAGTAAAGCTCCTGAAAGTATTCGGTTCATCAAAATCAGCGGGAATAGTGCTGGGCGCACAGGTTCCGATTGTGTTAACTTCAAGATCAAGCTCTGTGGAAAGCAAGAATATTTCAATTGCACTGGGTGCGGCTATGTCAGTGGTACGCAGATAGGGTTAAGATACAATTAGAAAGGAAGCATTGCTGTGTATAATAATTTAAAATATGAAATAAAAGACAATATTGCATATGTGACAATTACTAAAGAAAAGTCCTTAAATGCGCTGAGCAAGGAGCTTTTGGAAGAACTGCTGGCTGTTTTTCAGGAAATAAATAATGATGAAGAGGTAAGGGCAGTTATACTTACAGGTGCAGGCAGAGCCTTTGCGGCAGGAGCGGATATTTCCCAGATGGTTAACCTGACAGGAATTGAAGGTCATAATATGATGGTTCGCGGCGCTGAGGTTATGGATTATATTGAGAATGTTAAAAAGCCTGTAATTGCTGCCGTTAATGGATTTGCACTGGGCGGCGGCTGTGAGCTCGCAATGGCGTGTGATATAAGAATTGCATCAGAGAACGCCAAATTCGGTCAGCCCGAGGTAAACTTAGGAATAATTCCGGGTTTTGGAGGAACGCAGAGACTGCCTAGGCTTGTAGGCAAGGGTATGGGTAAATACCTTATTATGACTGCTGAAATGATAGATGCTGAGGAAGCTTACAGAATTGGCCTTGCAGAGAAAGTGGTACCTGCCGATGAACTGATAAGCACATGTGAAAAGGTTGCAAAGACTATAATGTCAAAGGCGCCAATTGCTATTGAAAACACGAAGATTGCTGTCAACAACGGAATTATGCTTGATCTTAAAACAGGTATTGCCCTTGAGGGTGAGGCTACTACCGCACCTTTCGCTTCAAA
Organism: Christensenellaceae bacterium Phil1; assembly: GCA_963648745.1. Lineage (GTDB taxonomy): Bacteria > Bacillota > Clostridia > Peptostreptococcales > Anaerovoracaceae > UMGS973. The sequence continues at coordinate 1,543 of CAVJEY010000237.1, read as the reverse complement.
CGATAGAGTTGAAGGGATGACTGCATTTCTGGAAAAAAGACCGGCGGTATTTAAAAATGAATAAATGGCAGATTGGTTTCTGTAAAGTTAGGCCTATATGTAATGTGTTTAATGCCAGCGGGGGATTGTCTCCTGCTGGCATTAAATGTTTTTGGTCACTGGATAACTGATTAAAAAATGCTAAAGGAACAGGAGGATGCCGGGTCAGCGGAAAGTTTACGGTATATATCAATAAGCTGTTGAAAAGTCACACAAAAGTGGTGCATTTTTACCTATCAAAATGGTAGGTAAAAGGCGGTGATGTATTATGAAAGTGTATGCGGATAATGCTGCTACAACTAAAATGAGCAGAAATGTGATAGAAGCTATGATGTCCTGTATGCTGGAAACCTGCGGGAACCCTTCCAGCTCTCATCTTGAGGGGCAGAAAGTAAAGAACGCTTTGGAAGATGCGAGAAGAAGGGCGGCGATGATTTTAAATTGCAAAGCTTCAGAGATATATTTCACTTCATCGGGAAGCGAAGCGGATAATCAGGCGCTTCTTTCCGCAGCAGCAGCCGGTGCAGGCAAGGGCAAAAAACATATCATATCATCGGCCTTTGAGCATAAGGCAGTACTTAATACATTGAGTAAGCTTAAGAGGGAAGGCTTTGAAGTACAGCTTCTTGCTCCGCCGGAAGACGGTGTATTGAAAGCATCTCAGATTAAAGCCGCAATCCGTGAAGATACTGCATTTGTATCGATAATGTATGCCAATAACGAGATTGGCACTATTCAGCCGATATCTGAAATCGGTGCTTTGTGCAGGGAAAGGCAGGTGATTTTTTATACCGATGCTGTACAGGCCGCAGGGCATATATCTGTTGATGTAAGAAGAGACAATATTGATATGCTATCGCTTTCTGCGCATAAGTTTCATGGGCCGAAGGAAATAGGAATCCTGTATTCGAGAGAAAGTATTGAACCTGTTCGGCTCATAGAAGGCGGCGGGCAGGAGCGCGGAAAGCGCGCTGGAACAGAAACCCTTCCGGGAATAATCGGGCTTGCTACTGCCCTTGAAGAAGCTGCCGAAAATATGGAGACTGCATCGGCAGCAGTTGTGCAGAAAAGAGATTATATAATATCTTTATTAAATGATGTGCAGTGCGCAAAACTTAACGGCGATGCAGAGAAAAGACTTCCTGGAAATGTAAATTTCTGTTTTGAGGGCGTTGACGGAGAAACACTGCGTATGCTTTTAGATGAAAAAGGCATATCTGCATCCTCGGGTTCGACGTGCATGGCAGGCTCGCTTGAGCCCAGTCATGTTCTTGCAGCTATCGGAAGAACCGCCAAGGAGGCTGCGGGCTCGTTGTGGCTTAGCTTTGGTGACGATATCACATGGGAAGAAGCGGAGTACATTGCAGTGACAGTAAAAGATGCTGTTGAAAAAATCAGGAGGAGTAAATGAAAGCATTAATAGCTATGAGCGGAGGAGTAGACAGCAGCGTTGCGGCACTGCTTATGAAAGAAAAAGGATATGACTGCATAGGCTGCACTATGA
>CAVJEY010000236.1:0-2967 GCA_963648745.1 Christensenellaceae bacterium Phil1 | reverse complement strand
GCCCATTCTCTTTCCTTCTTGTAGTCTGGTACTGTTCAGCAATATATGCTCTTGCATCATCTTTTAATAAATTCATTATCTACGTCCTTTCTTATTGTTTTATAAATATATTTCTGGAATTATATGGCCATATCATATATCTATATATTACCAGCACATAGATAGCCTGTCAATACTTTTTTTGTTATATTTTAGGTTCTATATTTTTATATTCCCAAAACAATGTAAAAATTACATCAAAATCGCACCTTTTTCACGTCATTTTACATACCCTATATTCCCCCGCACCTGTTGCAGTCACTACAGCAGATGGGGTTTTCTTAGATTCTTTGGATATATGAATTTACCTTTACCATGAAATTTATATAAAACTTCTGCCTAACTCTAAAACGGGCAGCCCGCTGATATCAGCATACCGATGGCTGTCCTTGCCGCCTGTTTTATTGAGTAACAGTTTTATTACAAAATAACACTGTTTTTCGACACATTTCGACAATAAAATATAGGTAAAAGGAGATTTTGTGCTTATGAACGTCCTAGAAAAAATAGACAAAATGATGCAGGCAAGAGGATGGAGCGATTACCGTCTGGCCAAGGAATCGAAGCTGTCATCATCTACTGTTGCAAATCTGAGAAAGAGGAACACAATCCCCTCTGTCGTGACTCTTGAAGCCATATGTGATGCGTTCGGTATCACTTTAGCCCAGTTTTTTGCCGAGAATCAGGAGCTGGTGCATCTTACTTCCGAACAGCGGGATATGTTTGACTCGTGGACTTCTCTGACACCCGATCAGAAGGATATAGTCTTTAATATTATTTATGAGTTTAATAAGGATTGAATCCACACCGATTAAGGATTTTATTTTTACATCTTCAGAATGCATAAAACGAAGGCGCAGGCCTTCGTTTTATGCTGTGATTGATATTTAGTTATTTTATGTTAAGGTCGCCTTGCGGCAATCAACATATCTTTATTTCTTCGGCTCCACTTTTTTGTATAAGAAGAAGAACACTATCATCAGGATTGCGCATACTGCTGTCATTATGTAAAGTCCTGTCTGGATTGCTCCCACTATTGAATTTACATCAAGATTCTCAAGTATGCCGTCAAAGTAGTCACCTGATTCCCATGCATCGTCTGTGCCCCAGCCTTCGTACCAAGGTTCAAAGAACAGTGCAATGATATTCATGCAGGTCATAAGCATGAACAGGAACGCCATCCTCTTGGTGTCTCCCACTGCAAGGCCTGTTTTTTTGTTTGTAGGGAATCTGTCAGGCTCCTTGGCTGTAAGCCCGCCGTATTTTCTTCTCCAGATGAAGTAAAGTACAGGGCCTGAAAGTATACCTATCATACCTCCCAGATAGTAGTCCGAACCGTTGATGAAATATGCAAGGAATGCCACGCATATAGGCACTATGCATATCAGGCAAAGGAAACCGTAGCCTCCCGGAATTTTGAATACGTATTCTTCCTCAGGTATTCTTTTTCTCAGTATCATAGCTGAGATGTATACCATGGCATATGATGCTATCAGCAGTGATACATCAAGTACGATGATAAATCCGAACGGGAACATACAGAATATAAGGTTGAATATTCCAACCGACAGTACCGAGATATATGGTACGCCGAACTTCTTGTCGCATTTAACAAGTACAGGAGGTGCAAGATGGTCGTCTGCAAGCGAGAAGAAGCCTCTCGAACCTGATGCTATGTAGGTGTTGTAAATCGAGCACTGTGCAAGTATTGCAACGATTACAAATATCACTCCGAATGCCGGTCCCCAGAAATGAGACACAACGTCTGCATAGCCTACGCAGTCTCCCTCTGTTCCCCAGTTGTCCCACTGACCAAGTGAACCTACGCCTGCTATTGTAGGCAGGATATATACCGCCATGATCAGAGGCACTGTTATGATGGTGCCTTTAGGGATTACCTGAGGATTTGAAACCTCACCTGCTATGGTTGACATTGATTCATATCCTGAGTACATCCACATACCGATTGAAATACCGCCGGCGATGTAGAAGAACCAGTCGCCTATGCCTTCTGCAGGCTCAGGTGTAAGCTGGAATGAGATTGTCGATGCAGTCTCCGCATCTCCGCCCCAGTTGATGAAACCGCATATGGCAACAACGCCGAATGCCACCATTACAAGAATTGAAAGAATTGTACTTGCAATACCGACATCTTTAACTCCGCGGATATTAATAAGTGTAAATATAGCTATCATTGCGAATTTAAGCGCAAACTCTGCAGGGATACCCATATCCCATACAGTTGCGGCATAGCCGCCGGCAAGGATTACATAGGAAGTGTTGTCTATGTAGATGGAGATGGTTCTCCACCAGCCTGCCTGGAATCCCCAGAATTCTCCCAGAGCTTCCTGTACCCATTTGTAGTAACCGCCCTCCTGCGGTCTTACAGAACCGAGCTCGGATGCAACAAGACCGAACGGAAGTCCCCATACAAACGGAAGTACGCATAACATGATGATCGTCAGTCCCGGACCGCATGAAGGCAGCATCTCTTCGATACCGTAGCAGCCTGCGGCTACCAGACAGAAAATCATGAACACTACTGTTGAAACCTTGATGTCGTGTTTTTTCAAACCGTGTTCATCGACTTCAACAACATGAGTTTTTACCTGTTCACTCATATCACATTTCCTCCTTAAAAATTATAGAAATAAGTATTATTGCATCACCTTAATCTTACTCCCTCAATTTGCCATTGTCAATTATATTATTCAAATTTTCACAAAATTCGTTACAATCCTGCTTATCGCCCCTATTAGTTTGCACAGGCTCAAAATGTTCTAAAAAAACAACCTGAAAAAAACCGTGGATTTTTGCAAAGTTTTTGTTGACAAATACCTGTAATTTTGTTACACTCTTAATTGTTCGGTACACGAAACAGCAGTTATGCACCATTAGCTCAGTTGGTAGAGCACCTGACTCTTAATC
>CAVJEY010000235.1:0-3014 GCA_963648745.1 Christensenellaceae bacterium Phil1 | reverse complement strand
TCAAATAACCCCTCAGCTTTTCCTTAATATTTACAGCGGTACATTGCAGTGCCGCCTTTCATAACCTCAAATCCGTGCTTTTCATAAAAAGGCACGTTATTTTTATCCTCAGGCATAAGCTCTATGTACAGAAAATCCTTGTATTTTTCTTTTACTATTTCCAGCAGATTTTTTGCAATGCCGCGTCCCTGATAATCAGGATGCACCAACAGGTAGTGCATATATGCAACCATTTCAGTATCGTCCAGCACACGCACAAGACCTGCGAGTCTTTTGCCGTCCCATGCAGTTATTACAGTATCTGAATTCATAAGTGCTTTATACAGACGCTCAGGATAATTTCCGGATACCCAGCCCGCAGATTTGAACAGGGCTTCTGCCTGCTCCTGTGTGAAAATTTTTTCTTCCGTATATCTTATCATTCCGGTACTCCTCTCTGCCTAACGCCTGTGATCACATTTCTGACACTGAGTCATGCTGTGTTCCGGATCTTCCCTGTAAAAAACATCTGACCACCTGCATATACTCTGGAGAATAGGTACCACCGACCGGCCTTTTTCCGTCAGCGAATATTCCACACGCGGTGGTATTTCATCAAAAGATTTCCGGCTCACTATATTGTCTGCTATAAGCTCTTTGAGTGTGGAGGCAAGCACCGCATCCGTAATATTGCTCATTTCCTTTCGCAGGTGACTGTATCTCAAAGAACTGTGAGCGGCAAGCACACAGATAATTCTTGACTTCCATTTGCCTCCGAATATTTTAAGTCCGTATTCGAGAGGGCAGCGTATATCCTGTTCCAGTTTGTGTTTGTACATAATTCAAACCTCCTTAACAAGGATTATATCAGCATCATATGTATTTACAAGTAACTATTAAATTTATTAGCAGCTAATAAATTCCCTTATATCTTTTTTTATTTAAGCAGTGTGAATATAATGTGGGTGTATTAAAGATTTACTTAGGGAGGTATTTGAAATGAAAGTAAAAGCATATCTTGAAATTACAATGAAAATTGCAGATGAAAACAGAGCTGCTGCAGCAAAGGTATACAGCGATTACAGGGAGCCGTTTCTGAAACAGATTAAAGGCGCAATGACAAAGGAGCTGCTTGTAAGAGATGATGACGTGCAGGTTCTTCATGGTTTTGACAGCACAGAAAACGCACAGGCTTATCTTGAAAGTCAGATGTTTACAGAGGACGTGTTTACAGGGCTCAAGCCGCTGTGGTCAAATGACCCCGAAGTAAGAATTTATGAGGCAGTGTTATAGATCGGCAAAGCAGGTATTATCTCAGATAATACGCCAAAGTGTCTCTATGCAGAGAACAGCATCATCCTCATACTTGTTCTGGCATTTCTGATAAGCCCGACGGGGCTTCCTATGCCAGCCGTATGGAGAGGACTGCAAACGCAACTATGAAAAACTTTATCCTTAGTTAAGACATGAGCCGAGACAAACGCCTCGGCTTGCTTTTTCACAAATTCCGTTTTTGATTTTGCTCAAAAAGATTGTAAAACCTATCTTTTCGTGCTATAATCCCTATAAGCATTGAGGAGGTGAGCATTATGAAATACTATGAGAAGCTGCTGGAATTAGGCTGCTTCAGCAAAAACGATTTGGAACAAATCACCGGCAGCGAACCAGCGGCCAAGTGGCTTTGCCGGGAGTATCAAAAGAAAGGCTACATTGAACGCGTAAAGCGGGATTTGTATGTTGTCATCAGTCTGGAAACCCGACAGCCCATTGCCAGCCGCTATGTGATCGCCTCTCACATCAGCGAAGATGCTGCTGTGTCGTATCACAGCGCGTTCGAATTTTATGGTTACGGCAATCAGGTCTTTTACGAAACACATGTGACCAGCGAGAGCCGGTTCCGGGATTTTGAATACGATGGCGTGACATACCGGCGTATTGCTCCTCGCATCAGTGGCGGTATCACAGAGATAAACGGCACCCGCGTCACAACACTGGAGCGGACAGTGATTGACTCTATCAATCTATTTGAGAAAATCGGCGGGCTGGAAGAACTTCTGCGCTGCCTTGCGCTGATTCCTGCACTGGATGAGGCGGTGCTTACGCTCTGCCTTGCGGAGTACGAAAGTGGCTTCCTCTATCAAAAAACCGGCTACATCTTGTCCGCCTTTGCAGACGACCTCGGTCTCTCTGAAAGTTTTTTTGCCATGTGTAAATCGCACTTTCCCAAAGGAAAGTCCTATTTATCGAGTGAGCGCCAAGACTTCATCTGGCACGAGGAATGGAAGCTGTATGCACCTAAAAACCTGATGCACATGATAGATAAAGGGGTAACTGACTATGATGAAATTTGACAGAATGACTTTAGGCAAGAAATCCCGCAGCAGGCCGATGTTAATATGCGTTGCTTGCGGCAACGGTTCCTTTGAGGTTAAAATAAGCGTATCAAAACGCAAAGGAGATTCGGATTATGTTGAATGAAAACATAAAAAGAGCGCGAAAATCAAAAGGACTTTCACAGGAGGAGCTTGCAATTAAACTGAATGTGGTGAGGCAGACAGTATCAAAATGGGAGAATGGTCTGTCTGTTCCAGATTCTGGCATGCTGATTTCCTTGGCAGAAGAATTGGGTGTTTCTGTTAGTGCGCTGCTCGGTGAGAATATACAGGAGTGCGAATCAGACGATATAAAGGCCATCTCCGAAAAACTTGAAGTGATAAATCTGCAGCTTGCCAAAAGAAGTATGACAAAAATGAAAATCATCCGTTGGGGACTTGTTCTGCTGTGCGCACTCATCATAATTCTTTTTGCTGTTCTTGCAGCTATGAAAAGCCCTTATTTGAGCTGGGATTACAGTGACCCCGAATCAGCTGTTGCAGGGACTATCCTGCATGGCTTTGAATTTGTCTTTGTGAGACTTGCCCCCATCGTGCTTTTCGCTTCTATGATTGGAATTGTACTGACATGGAAGCGTGAAAAATGAAGTGGTCGGGCAAGCCCGAAGTAAGAATTTATGAAGCAGTATAGAAATAAGGCAG
>CAVJEY010000234.1:0-3016 GCA_963648745.1 Christensenellaceae bacterium Phil1 | reverse complement strand
CTCCTGATACTGTTACCTTGATGTTTTTCTTTGAAGTCTTGGTTGTCTTAACTTTCAGTGAAACTTCCTTAATCAGGGTATCTAACTGAGCATTCTTGTCTCCCGCATCATAGCGTATGCCGAGAAGCTGTCCTGTCTTAAAGGTAAATGTACCATTAGCATTCTTAATCCCCTCTATCTTGTGATATATGCCGTTATCATCAACATATAAACATACAAGTTCCTTATCAGCTAATTTATCATTCACTTTAACTGTAACGGAAACATTACCGCCTTTGAAGTCAGTCACTTCACCTTTTGAGGTTACCAGTTTCATGTCTATTTCAACAGCGTTTTCATCATTCTTAACTGTCTTAACAACAAGTTTTACATAGCCGTCATTTCCTGCCTGAGCTGCAAGTCCGTCAACTGCCGCTTTGTCAAATGTAACCTCTGCTGCATCGGTTCTGATTGTGACAGAGGCATCGGATTTTTCGGAAAGCTCTTTCATTGTCTTTTCAGGCAGTGCGATTTCTGCAGTGCTGCCTGCCCCACCCTCTGTCAAGTTCTCTGATGCCGCAGCTGTTATATAAAGCTCTGCAGACTTGTTTGAAATCACCTTGTCAAGGATATCTGCTCCCAGTATATTATCAACCGTTGCCGCAGCTGCTTTGGTACCGTCAGCATTGGTAACTGTCTTAGGGGTTATAACTGCCGCAGTTTTATCCTTGGAACTGTTCACAACATATCCGCTACGATAAACAGGACGGCTTGTACTGCCGCTGTAGTTATATGCCGTCCATTTAGCATATAGTGTAACATCACCGGCCACTGCAGTGCTGAAATCATACGCCGTGGTGCAGGCTTCGTCCGTGTACCATCCCTCAAAGGTGTATCCGGCTTTGGTTGGATTTGTTGGCCTGGTGGCAGAACTGCCACTCTGTAAAACCTGCTTAGCATATTCAGTATCGCCGTCCCTGCAGGTTACAGTACAGCCGCAGGCGGGGCTGCCGGTTATACCATCGTAGAAAGTGCCGCCGCTGATGATTCCGGATACAGGGTGTTCTCCTCCTGCACCGTTCTCATTAATAACAGATTCATAAAATGTCCCGCCACTGATACTTCCGGGAATAATGGATGCAACATCATCTCCGCCCATGTTTATGACCTTGCCTCTGAATGTACCGTCATTGATTTTACCGCTATTTTCAATATTGCCGTAGAATACGCCACCGCTAATAGTACTGTACCGGTAATTTTTCACTTCGCCTCTAAAGGTTCCGCCTGTGACAGAAAGCGAATCCTTAAAACCATCAAAATAAGCATCACCGTCAAAGGCACCACCGTTAATTGTGGCTTTACCTGTAGCATCAGTGCTGACATATAGATTTCCACCATACTTTGCATTGCAGTTGGTGAACTGCACGTTATCCTGAATAGTCAGGTTGCGGGTGCTGAGAATACCGCCGCCCTCAGCGTTTTTACTCTCACCGCACTGAACTGCTTCACAGTCCCGAACCACTGCCGTACCAGAAAGCAAGGCAGTGCCGAAATTACAGATACCGCCTCCGCAGGTGTTGTCATCGGTGGCAGTTGCAGCGCATCCTGCAATCGTGCCGCCGGTCATAGTGAAAACGGCATTCATTTTCGTCGAAAGATCATCAAAATTACCTACATATACACCGCCGCCATTTCTTGCAGAACAACCGGCAATCGCGCCGCCGGCCATAGTAAAACTGCCAAATGATGTACTGTCAGCCTCAATAAATATGCCACCACCATTCTCACTTGCAGAGCATCCGGCGATTGCACCACCTTGTATGGTGAGGGTGCCACCAGCGGCAACATACACTCCTCCACCGGAGGTTTTACCATCGTTATCTGTACCCGTTCCACCGGTGATAACACCACCGGAAACAATATATTCGCTTTTTGTATCCTCTGTCAGTAATGTCCACAGACCGTTTTCGCCCTTGCTGAAATACTTCTCAGTTTTGCTGTCTGCACTGTCTGTCAGCGTCAGACTGCCACCGTTTTCCACCCTGATAACGCTGCCACTGCCGGTCATTTTCAGCACATGATTATTCAGGTCAATTGTGACGGTACGGTTAACGGTCAGGCTTCCACTGATATCAATATTTGCCGTCAGCTTAACAATACTTTTTGTGCTATCATTCAATGCAGTGATCAGATCATCTGCCGAGCAGACTGAAGAGGACACTTGTTTCAGCACCAGATGCAAAGTACTGTCCTTTTGAATACTGTAATCCTGCAGCGTGTTGCCATCCTCCAGCTGCTTTTCTGCAAAGATAAGCCTCTGCTGATCCGGGGGAATCCCCTCTTTGTCCTGTATTTTTGCCTTCACATCCTCTATCCTGTCTGTCGGCTCCACTTCAAGTGTGATATGCTTGCCGGTGAGCGTCTTGACAAAAATCTGCATCGCGCTTGCGTTTATGCACAAGGTAAAGCACAGCACCAGCGCAGTTAGAATACTAAAAAGCCGTCTTTTCATTGTGTTACCTCCCTTTTACCGTCCTTTTACAGCTTAAATTTCATTTACAGCATGACAGGCAGCCTGTAAATCTGAAATATATTTCTTTTTTATCCCAAGGTATTTGTTATTCATATTTATAGTATCATGTCAGGCACAGAAAAAACAAGTGGCCGCACTGAGATTTTCAAACCCAGACTGCAGTTGTTTTGAATAATACAAAAAATACATCCCTGAATAATCTCCGAGATGTATCTGTATGTCGGCCTGTATTCAGTTATTTTACCTGCCCTTACCTCAAGGCATGCCGATGAAAGGCTCTGCAGCAGAATCACCTGAATAATGAAACAGTCACAGTGCCTCAAATCTTTTCCGGCAGTCCTGAAACCCTGACCAAGTTATCTAGAGCTTCTCAATGTCCTCTTTAGATAGTCCTGAGGTTTCGACTATAATATCAATGGCAACACCCTTATCTTTTAGAGCCTTCGCCACTGCAGCTCTGCCGGAAGCCTCGCCCTCGGTTCTACCCTGTTCAAGGCCTTCGTT
>CAVJEY010000233.1:0-3049 GCA_963648745.1 Christensenellaceae bacterium Phil1 | reverse complement strand
CCTTATTACAAAAACGCCATAGGTATCAAGACAGGCTACACTCCCGTAGCCCTCGGCTGCCTGTGCGCAGCCGCAGAGAAAAACGGCACAGAACTGATTTCTGTTGTAATGCATTCATCTGATTTCGGCAGATTTGCAGATACAATAGCGATGTTTGAATACGGCTTCGCAAACTATGCTACATACAATGTATATGATAAGGGTGAAACCGTAGAAACCATCAAGGTCAAGGGCGGTAATCCCGGCGAGGTCAGAACGGTTACGGACTATTATGCTTCGGTTAACCTCAAAAAAAGCGAAAGCAGCGATATTGTAACCAAAAAGATTGTATGGAATGACAAAATAGTGGCGCCGCTGGCAAAGGGTACGGTCGTGGGACAGGTAAGGGTATACAAAAACAATGAGCTTGTTACTACGACTGATATAATTACGGCAGACAAGGTTGAAGAGGGGATGTTCAGTTTCCTTTACAACGGTCATGTGGCATATCCGGGCAAGCTGGCCCTCCTTATAGCGGCTGTTGTTGTGGTGCTTCTTGCAATAGTGATAGCTGTTCTCAGGCTTGTAAACAGGCGCAGACGCATGAAGCAGAGGCAGAGGCAGGCAATGAAAATAGCAAGAGAAAGAAAATACGGTCATCGTTAATACGGTGACCTTTTGTGATAATTATGTTTGATATTAAAGAAAATCTCAAAAAACTTCCCGACTCACCGGGAGTGTATATACACAGGGACAGACTTGGTGAAGTAATATATGTAGGCAAGGCGGTATCTCTCAAAAACAGAGTGAGGCAGTATTTTCAGAGCAGCAGAAATATGGACAGCAAGGTGGCTGCCATGGTGTCGCATATTGCGGAGTTTGAATACATAACCACCGCAACCGAGATGGAGGCTCTGATTTTAGAGTGCAATTTAATCAAAAGATATTCGCCTAAGTATAATATACTTCTGCGAGATGACAAAACCTATCCGTACATCAAAATCACCATGAAAGAGGAATATCCGAGGATTCTCAAAACAAGACGCGTCGAAAACGACGGTGCGAAATATTTCGGACCTTATTCTGATACCGGTGCGGTAAACAGGACGGTTGACCTGATGAGCGATATATTCAGGCTCAAAAAATGCTCGGCTCAGAAATTTCCCGAAGGCTTCAGACCATGTCTCAATTATCACATAGACCAGTGCAGGGGCATATGTACCGGCAATGTATCCGTGGCTGAGTACAGAGAGGCTGTAAACAGAGCTGCCGAGTTTCTCAGCGGCAGCACAGGTCCTCTTGTAAATGAAATGAAATCAAAGCTTGAGGCTGCGGCAGGGCAGCTTGATTTTGAAACTGCCGCCAGATACAGAGACAATATTATGGCGCTTCAGGCCATAAACGAAAAACAGAGAGTTGTGCTCAGAAGCGACAAGGACATGGACATGATTCTGACGCTGAGAGGCAGAGCAAACTCATTTGTAGTTCTGTTTTATGTCAGAGACGGCAAATTAAGCGGCAGAGAGAGCTTTGAAATGCGCACTGAGGGAGACAAAAGCTCCGGTGAGATGATTAGCTCTTTTGTCAAGCAGTACTACGGAGAGCTGACTTCGGGGCCAAGGGAAATTCTCACAGAGGAGCCGCTTGATGATGCGCAGATTCTTTCGGATTATCTGTCGCAGCAGTGGGGACGCAGGACTGCTGTATTCATGCCGCTCAAAGGAGAGAAAAAAGCCATACTTGACCTTGCCAGAAAAGATGTTGTCGAAATGGCAAGGACAGTAGACGACAGAGCAGAGGCAAAGGCTGAGCGCGAGGATGCGCTCAGAAAACAGATAGATGCCGTATATTCCTGTATGAAGCAGGGCGCTCACGGATACAGAGTTGAGGCCTATGATATTTCCGATATCAACGGTGTGGATGCAGTAGGCGCCATGGTGGTATTTGACGGAAGCCGCAGAATCAAAAAAGACTACAGAAGATTTAAGATCAGAACCGTTTCAGGACCCGATGACTACGGCAGTATGCAGGAGGTGCTGTACAGAAGATTCAAAAGAGCGCAGACCGGCGATGCATCGTTTGATACCCTGCCGGACATACTCCTTATAGACGGGGGCAAGGGCCATGTGGCAGCCGCAAACAAGGTGCTGCGTGCTATGAAAACAGACATACCCGCCTTTGGCATGGCTAAAGACGACAGCCACAGAACAAAGGAGCTTGTCTATGAAAAAAACGGAGAATTTAGCAGCATACAGATAAAAGACAGCCCGCTGCTGTTTAAGTATATCGGCAATATTCAGGAGGAGGTTCACAGGTTTGCGATAGACTATCACAGAACGCTTCGCACCAGAAATATGCTTACTTCCGTACTGGACGAAATAGAAGGCATAGGTCCGGTCAAAAGAAACAGTCTGCTCGCATATTTTGGCAGCATCGACAGTATAAAAGCGGCGACGGCAGAGGAGCTTGTCAAAGTTGACGGTATAACAGAAAAAAATGCTCAAAATATATTGAAATATTTTCATAGATAATATATAGTAAAGGCTAAGAAATTAACAATTCGGAGGAAATTAAAATGGCAGACAGCAAATCAAAGGGATACAATGACGGCATAGATGAAGAAGCTGAATTTATCACACTTGAATTTGATGACGGCGATGAGGTTGAATGTGAGATCATGGGAGTGTTTGAAGCGGCAGGCAAAGAATATATCGCTTTAATTCCTGATGACGGTACAGACGATGTATATATCTACGGCTACAGGGAAGTAGGCGAAGATGAATACGACCTTGTTGATATTGACGATGCAGAGTTTGAAATCGCAGTAGCAGAGTTTGACAGGATTGTGGCTCAGGAAGCTTAATTCCGGCAGACCGAAACACAAGGCCGCAAACCAAACCTTACAAAACAGCTTGAAACCCCGGGAATCAGAGTTTTCCGGGGTTTTCCCGCGCATGGACTGCAAAAGCTGCCATGCCCTGTCGTTCCCCGGCTTTATATTTGCCAAATACACAGGGATATGGTATAGTTAACTGGTTAGACATATTTTTAATGGTGGATTTATGGAAAA
>CAVJEY010000232.1:0-3055 GCA_963648745.1 Christensenellaceae bacterium Phil1 | reverse complement strand
ATCAATTTCACTGTTATTGTTCTGCCTGCAGTATCGGTATTCAGAATATATTCGTCCACTCCCGGAATATATACACTGCTGCCGTCCTCTGTCCTGACTCTGTAAAGAGGCTGGGCTGTGTTTTTTAGTATATCCTCAAGTATGCCTATATGAATCCCTTCATCAGATACCACGTCAAAGCCTATCAGATCTCTGATATAGTACACGCCATCGGGAAGCTTGGGAAGCTGCGCCTCGTCTATATACAGGTCCTTCCCTCTTAGTTTTTGCGCCATGTCTCTGTCCGATATTCCCTCAAGCAGCAGCACAGCCATGTTTTTGTGAGCTCTGGCTAATCTGAGTCTGTACTCTGTATCATCTATATATACCGCTTCAAAATTTTTGTATCTTGAAACATCCTCGCCGTAGTCATAAACCTTGATCTCGCCTTTGAGTCCTACGGCTCCCGTAATCTGTCCTATTTTTATTTTTTCCATAATAATACCTGTATAAGTACACAGGCACATATACCGGTTCAGATATATGTGCCCTGTGCTTAACGCCATGTCTTGTCTACTGAACAATTTCCACGACTACTTTTTTGTTTGCCTTAGTTGCCGCTGCCTTTACAACGCTTCTCAGTGCTTTTGCAATTCTACCCTGTTTGCCTATAACCTTGCCCATATCCTCCGGTGCAACTTTAAGCTCAATTACTGTTGTAGAATTTTTTCCGGCTTTTTCTGTAACTTCAACGGCATCTGGGTTCTCTACAAGTGATTTTGCAATCACCTCTACCAGTTTAACCATTATATACTCACCGCTTCCTTACTTAATAATTCCGGAGTTTTTGAACAATTTTTTAACTGTTTCTGTAGGCTGTGCACCGTTTGAAAGCCACTTGGCTGCAGCTTCTTCGTCAATTTTGATTTCCTTAGGCTCTGTCATAGGGTTGTAGTAACCGATTTCTTCTATGAATCTGCCGTCTCTTGGTGTTCTTGAATCTGCAACAACTATTCTGTAAAAAGGCTTTTTGTGAGCGCCCATTCTCTTTAATCTGATCTTTACCATTATAATCCTCCTAAATGTCAACTGTATTAAATATATCTAAAACTGTTTAAGTTTTTGAACTAGAACATACCTTTGAAGGCTCCTTTTCTTTTGAATTTGCCTCCTGTAAACCGCTTCATCATTTTTTTGGTATCCTCATATCTTTTGATAAGGCTGTTTACTTTTGCAACGGTCTGGCCGCTGCCTGCCGCAATACGTTTTCTTCTGCTGGAATTGAGTATTGACGGATTGTCTCTTTCCTGTCTGGTCATCGAAAGGATAATAGCCTCCATCTGAACAAATTCTTTTTCGGCTTTTTCCATGTCGACTTCCTGTTTTTGTTTGGCGGATATTCCCGGCATCATGTCAAGCATACCGCCTATGCCGCCCATGTTCTTAATCTGTCCCATCTGGTCTAAGAAGTCCTCAAGTGTGAATGCGTTTTTTCTGATTCGCTCCTCAAGTCTGGCCGCTTTTTCTTCGTCTATTGCATCCTGAGCTTTCTCTACAAGCGAAACAATGTCGCCCATGCCCAGTATTCTGCTTGCCATTCTCTCAGGGTGGAAAGGCTCCAGCGCATCGAATTTCTCGCCCGTACCTATAAATTTGACAGGCTTGCCTGTGACTTTTTTGGCCGAAAGAGCCGCGCCGCCTCTGGCATCGCCGTCAAGCTTGGTCATAATGATACCGTCAATACCCAGCCTGTCATTGAAGCCCTCTGCCGCATTTACGGCATCCTGACCTGTAAGCGCATCAAGCACCAGAAGTATTTCGTGAGGTCTGATTTCTTTTTTAATCCTCACAAGCTCTTCCATGAGCTCCTCGTCTATCTGGAGTCTGCCGGCAGTATCGACTATAAGGACATCGTAGCCCTTAACCTCTGCCTGCCTGACCGCTTCCATTGCGATTTTTTCGGGTTTTTTGCTGTCCCTGTTCACATATACGGGAACATCTACGGTGCGGCCTACAACCTCCAGCTGATCTATCGCTGCGGGTCTGTATACGTCACACGCGCAGAGCATCGGTTTTTTGCCTTCTTTTTTGAGGTAGTTTGCCAGCTTGCCGCAGGTTGTTGTCTTACCTGTACCCTGCAGGCCGACCATCATGTATACTGTAAAGCCTCTCGGTGAATAGGTCAGTTTGCTGTTGGCTCCGCCCATCAGTGCAGCCAGCTCGTCGTTTACGATTTTGACTATCTGCTGTCCGGGAGTTACGCTTTTGATTACCTCTTCGCCCAGTGCCTTGTCTTTGATGGTTGCAACAAATTCTTTTACAACCTTGAAGTTTACGTCTGCTTCAAGAAGTGCAAGCTTTATCTGTCTTATTGCATTGTTGATATCTGCTTCGGACAAGGTGCCCTTGCCTTTGAGTCCCTTGAAGACTCCCTGCAGTTTTTCGGATAAACCTTCAAATGCCATATTACTGCTCCATCTCATCAATCACTGATCTTATCTTTGCAAGACTGCTGACAAGATCGCTGTTGTCTCTGTTCTTATCTATCACTGCCTCAATCTGTCTGTCAATCATCTCAACAGCGTTGCGGCTTTTTTCGAATCTGCTGACAAGTCCCAGCTTGGCTTCATACTGATGCAGAGATTTCTCCGCGTTTTTGAGAGCGTCATGCACTCCCTGTCTTGATATTGAAAATTCCTCCGCAATCTCCGATAAGGACAGGTTTTCCTCATAATACAGGCTCATTACTTCCTGCTGTCTTTTTGAAAGAAGCTGTCCGTAAAAATCATAAAGCAGACTTACTTCTGTGATTTTATCAAACATATATGCCTCCGTTTTGGTATCAAGTATTGCAGCTTGACACCAGTACATTATATCACACAGAAACAAGGTGTCAAGCGTTTTTGCTTAACACCTTAAAAACATTTTCACCCTTCCACTTCGCCGTTTTCAATTCTGGCGGCCATCTCCGAAAGATATTCCCATCTTTCCAGCTTTGCAGCAAGCTGCATATCAAGGTCGTTTTTTTGTTCTGATAATACAGACAGCTTTTCAAAATCCGAAGAATATTTAAGCA
>CAVJEY010000231.1:0-3055 GCA_963648745.1 Christensenellaceae bacterium Phil1 | reverse complement strand
CGTCAATTCTTAAATTTGATTTTTTCTAAATTCTTTGCAACGTTGAAATTTCAACATTTACAGCTGTCACTTGACAAAAAACGAAATCAGAAAAGATTCAAAAGTTTTTGACCTTATTACAGTAAATCGCCGGACACTACGAAAACCTGGGTTTCTTTCGTTATTCAGGTGTTTTCTTTTTTGATTTCCCCTAACTTCACATAACCTTAATCCCCTGTTCCTGCGGATTGACAATTCACCACCTTTATTTTTCACCGTATGGTCTCATCTTGCTCAATACATTCATGTATTCCGAACGGTAATCCCCAATGCATTTCCATGAAGTGTCAGGTTTGATAACCATAATATTTTTATCTTCGGTATCATATGGCTTCCAGCCCGAAACAAATTCACCGTTCGGATCACCTGTTTTTGCAAAATTATAGTATACAGATTGTGTTTCTTCCATCAGTCCTTCAGGCAATTGGTTCGGATCTCCTGTAAGTTCTGTATATCCGTTTTCAAGCGTGCCGAAAAAGAAGCAGATATCCATGCTGTGCAAAGGTCTTGACCATGGTGATACCTCAGCGTTTTCTCCTGAAAACTTAATAACATCATCTTTATCCGGGGCATATTCCCAATAGTAGACATATGTATTATCATTCCACTTTGACTGCTCTCCTGCAATAAGAATGTTAGGATATGTGAAGCATACATCATTTATCAAATCCATATAGCCCTGTACCTTGTCATCATTCAGTGCCAGATATTGATTGACAAGTCCGTCGTAATCAAATGGGTTCAGATGTCCGTAAACAGGCGCTTCTTTTTTTGTTGCCGCTTCTGCTGCTTCTTTCATAAAATTCTCATCTGTAACAGCGTCAGGGAAATTATCATTAAGTCAATATCTTTAGCTGCTCCGTTTTTCAGGTCATCAAACCATGTTTTTGAAATAATTTCTCCGTCCGCATAAATTGCTCCTGACATACCATATGCGGCTTCATTAATTTCAGTCATTTTGTCTGCAATTTCTGTATCACTCAGAGATGTCAGCTCCTCTACTGTATTCACATCCAGAATGTCATATACGGCTTCTGACATTTCCTGAAACTCATCATCGCTGGCCGCTACCTCACACATTACACCGCTGGCTTCTATTCCACGGTTAAAATAGCAGTTTGCTTTTTCATCAATCATCAGGCACTGTACGGCCATTGCTCCGGATGACTGGCCTACAACTGTAACATTATCTGCATTACCTCCCCATGCATCAATGTTTTCATTGACCCATTTCAAGACCTGTATCCGGTCCAAGTGTCTTAAATTAACAGCCTCTGAGTATTCGTCAGTATAGCCGTCCAGCAGAGACATATCTATGCCGCCAAGGAAAGAAAGTCTGTAGTTGATAGACACAAAAACGCAATCCTCGCCCTCCGGCAGGTTTCTTACAAATATACTTCCGTCATACATAGGATCCGTTCCTCCTCCCCAGACATTGGAGCCGCCATGTATCCAAACGATGACCGGTTTATCTTTCACTTCACTGTCCTTTGTCCAGATATTAAGGAACAGACAATCCTGAACACCTTCATTATCCTGCCCGACATATGTTCCGGTAGGCGCCACTGCAGTCGGGCCGTCCGATGATTCGGTTTCACCGCATCCGCACATTGTAATTACAAAAGACATTGTAATGGCTAAAGCTAAAATGATTTTTACTTTTTTCATTTTCCTTCCTTTCCAACCTATCTCCGGCTGTTTCCTCCTTCCTGCATATTCAGACAAATAAAAAGGCCAACACAAAACTAATGTCCTGTGTCGGTCCTATAAAAAGCCAGCCAATAGGTTTTCTTCAATACTACCAACAATAATAAATATAACTATGCCTGTTATCGTTATATTACATAATTTTCTGTAAATTGTCCATGCTCAATTTCTATCTGTGACGCATCACACGATCCCCATGTAAGAATGACACTGCCTGTCTTGCGTTTCAGACACATGACCTTTCCCTCCTTTTTCTTCATTACCTCTATTATTACACAAACCGCGAGAAAATACAGTCCTTTTTACATTTTCATGAGCGAATATTTCTTAACAATTGCATTTTTATGAGTGAATACTGCTTAAGCTGCTGCACTCATATTTACGGCATTTGCATACCCACGGAGTACCAGGCAGCAGCAATTGAAGCAGAAATTTTGCTGTTGATATTTTCTCCACTGTGTATATAATACAACTAGAGATTATCCTGTTCACATACAAAACGAGGTGAAAATATGTCAAACAAAGCCACTATAATTGATACTTCCAGAGTCATGGCGAAAGGTCGGGTCACAATTCCAAAAGATATCAGAGAAATACTGGGAGTATCCAGTGGCGATGGTATTACTTTTATTGCCGAAGACAATGTTGTTCGTATAGTCAATTCCGCAGTTTACGCTATGCAGGTTCTCCAGAATGAGATGGCAGGTGAGACAGAGCGTACAGACCTTAATGAAGATGATGTTATTGCTTTAGTAAAAGAGCTTCGGAATGAGGATGAAAAGCTATGAGAATTAATTAATGGCACACCTTTTCAGGCTTATGTTGAAGCCTCTTCCCGGTGATGTACAGATCAGTTAGAAAGGGCAATCGCTTAAAACAGCAAACCGCCTGTTCAGGGAATTTATATCCCTTTCCCTTTGCCTTTTTACCACATAATAAAACAGCCGATTCAGATTAAACCGACTGCTTAAATCCACCTTAATCAAGGTAATTATTATCTATAGTACCTACAGCTTCTCTATCTCCTCTGCAGGAAGTCCCGACACCTTAACTATGGTATTTATATCAATGCCCTCGGCCCTCATGGCCTTCGCCATCTCAACCTTCCCCTCTGCAAGGCCCTCGGTTCTACCCTGTTCAAGACCCTCACTGCGTCCTCGTGCTTCACCGATTTTCTCGCCTTCACTTCTGCCTTGTTCAATGCCTCTCTCGACACCAAGCGCATATCCGTCCTGTCTGGACATCTCCATCGTCTCTTCCTGTGTCAGCTCTTTAAACATCATTCCTACCGCCTCCCTGCCATACCTGC
>CAVJEY010000230.1:0-3066 GCA_963648745.1 Christensenellaceae bacterium Phil1 | reverse complement strand
TGGTAAAATTAAATATATTTTTAAGTTTTTTATTCTATAATATAAGAAGGAGGACAAAATGGATTTTAAGAAAAAATTTGTAAGCATAATTACAGTTGTAGCTATGCTTTCTACTGTATTTATTCCATGCTCCGCATTTGCAGGAGTCAAAGACGGCGTGTGGGATTATCCTACAGAACCTATGAGTACTAATGACAATGTTGTAACAGTAGGCGCACACGCTGCGGCCAATACTGCTGTTCACTATCTGGGTGCAAACCTTGTAACTGAAAGACTTTCAGACCTTGTAAAAAACGGAGACACTTCACTTGCAGGCGCGCAGAAAGTTTATCAGCTTGCAGTGTTCGGCAGCGATGTAAATGATAACCCTAACCCATACTCGTGGAACTATTTTTATAACAAGTATGCGGCAGAAAATGGTAAAGAACAGACTAGTGATCTGGATCAGGTTGGTCTTGTTCCTCCGGGAAGCCCAATGATTGCAGATACTACAATCGTTGATGAATATGGCACTTCCGTAACTTTAGCAAGAAGACCTGATATCCTTTACGGAACAGATCCTAATAAAGCTACAGAATATACTACATATGATGAGCTGCTGGCTCTCCTTCCTGAAAACACAGACAAGGATACAACCAACGATTACAAACCTCTCCAGATACAGGTGCAGTCAAAGACTATCTACACTCAGATAGATACAATGTATGATCTGGCTGCGGGAATCAAACAGGTGGCAAAGGAAAAAAACAAAAAGTGGAGATATGATGATCCCGAAAAGATAGCGCAGGAATATGAGAAGATGGTAAAAGCCCCGCAGTACTATGT
The DNA here is from genome assembly GCA_963648745.1 of Christensenellaceae bacterium Phil1. Classification (GTDB taxonomy): domain Bacteria; phylum Bacillota; class Clostridia; order Peptostreptococcales; family Anaerovoracaceae; genus UMGS973. The sequence continues at coordinate 2,241 of CAVJEY010000230.1, read as the reverse complement.
ATTATCACAGATAAACAAGGGCAAGATCAAGAAAAAAACCATTGCGGTAGTTGATCCTACATCAGAAACCGGCAAGTTCAAAGCATACGACAGCAATACGCAGAGCGGAACTGCCGCTTCATGCAGAGCTTGCGAATACCTTGAAAGTACAACAAACAACCTGCTTGACACTCTAAAAACAGCAAAGGCTGATGACGGTCAATACTATCTGACAGCAGCGGAGCTTGTAAAAGCAGATGTTATAATTATCACTCCACAGGTTTCAACTAACGTGACAGGTGAAGCTTTCAAGGAAAAACTTATTGCTGCAGGTGTTAAAGAGGCAGATATTCCTAGTATCTATTCAGCCGACCCTGATCTTATCTTCGGTATTAAGATGAATTCAGTTGAAAACGTACAGGGTGTTGGAATCTATCTTGGTTTCGTATATCCTGAGGTAATCAACCCTGTTTATAACGCTGTATATATCTTTAAGAATTTCTATCACATTTCAAATGTGGACACACTGAAGGCATTGACTGTATCAGCATTCAAGGATGCTTCACTTGCAGATGGAATCAAGGGTTCATATGACGGATATACAGACAAGTATGTAAAGAACATAATCAATGAAGGCTTATCATATTACAAGGCAAACAAGGCGCAGTTCAAAGGCAAGAAACTTGAGCTTACGGATAAAGTAAGCCTTAGCGGCATAACTTCTGATGCGACTCCTGCAAAGGTTACTTCGTTATCAGTTAAAGCAGGCAAGAACAGCGCAACTTTGAAATGGAAAAAGGCTTCAAAGGCAACCGGCTATGCAGTATACAGAGCTACTTCAAAGACAGGAAAATACAAGGTGGTAAAAACTGTAACTTCAAGCAAGACAGTTAAGTACACTGACAAGTCATTAAAGAAGGGCAAGACTTACTACTACAAAGTCAAGGCATACAAAAAAGCATCTGACGGAAAGAAAATCTATGGAGCATACAGCGCTGTGAAATCGGTGAAAGTGAAATAGGATAAAGTGCAAATATAAGCAGCACAAATTTGAGGAGGCAGATTTTATCTGCCTCCATATATACAAACAGAAAAGGAAAAAGATATGGGTAAGAATTTATTTTTTAAAGGACCTGAGGATATTTCGGATCACATCAGCAAAGATGAGGCTCTCAAAAGACTGTTTGAAGCATGGCAGCCGCAGGTAAAAACAGAAACAGTGGACCTGGCAGAGGGATATGGCAGAGTTCTTGCGGAGGATCTGTATGCGATGTACAGCATACCTGTAGTCAGAGCATCGGGAATGGACGGAATTGCCTTTAACTATGATCTGATTGAAAACGGGACGAATCCTGCGGACTGGAGAACAGGCAGAGAATATGTGAGAGCAGATACGGGAGATGATTTTGATGATGCCTATGATACTGTGGTAAAAATCGAAGATGTTACAATTACAGCAGAGGGCGGCATTATGTTTATTCCTGATTTAGAAATCCAACGAGGAATGAATATAAGACCTAAAGGCTCAATGATAAAAAAAGGAAGTCCTGTTGCCAAAAAAAGAACTGTGCTGACAGCAGCGGATCTTGCCGCGATAGGAATGGGAGGACATGATAAAGTCAGGGTTATTATGAAACCAAGGGTTGCATTTCTTCCTACCGGAAGCGAGCTTGTGCCTGTGGGCTCAAAGCTCGAAAGAGGGCAGAACTTTGAAACAAACAGTATAATGGTAAAGCAGCTTCTGAAAGAAATGGGAGCAGAGCCTGTAATATATCCTCTTGTAAAAGATGATATTCAGGCGATGACGGAAATCTTCAATAAAATGATTGAGGAGGCAGATATAGTAATCATAAATGCAGGATCATCAAAAGGCAGCGAGGATTTCGGAAGGAAATTTGTTGAAGGTGGGGATAAATTCCTGTTCCACAGCGTACTTGCTGCGCCGGGAAGACCCCTGAGTATGGCTGTAGTTAAAGGCAAGCCTGTTATAAATATGCCGGGACCTGCGCTTGCGGCGTTTTATGTTTCGGAATGGGCGATAAAAGCGGCAGTAGGCAAATTTCTGGGAGTAAAACCTCAGGAGAGAGAAACCATAGAGGCAGTGCTTACAGAAAAACTCGGAATGCCGCCATTTATGTCATTGATGAAAAAACTGAACATTACAGAAAAAGAAGGAACATATTATGCGGAACCTGTAGAAAGAGATCAGGCAAGCGCTGCGGCATCAATTACGGCAGCAGGTATGTATATTACCTCCTACGG
>CAVJEY010000229.1:0-3089 GCA_963648745.1 Christensenellaceae bacterium Phil1 | reverse complement strand
TAAGCAACATATTCCTGCCTCTTGGCTCACTTGTATACCTGCTTTTCTGTGTCACCAAATACGGCTGGGGCTGGAACAATTTCAAGGCCGAGGCCAACACCGGCGAGGGACTCAGGATGCACGACTGGATGAAGCCGTATCTTACATATATACTGCCTGCAATAGTTCTGTTTATCTTTGTATTCGGTATTTACGACAAATTCTTCGCATAGTACATACCTTTGTGCGTCAAAAAGGTGCAGGGACTCTGCAATTACAGCATCCCTGCACCTTATATATTTCTGTTCAACCTCTCATCAGCCTGTACATACCGTCTTTGAGACCGTCTATAGACAATCTGAACATAGGAAACACCTTCTCGATTTCAACAAAAGATTCCGGCATCCACGCTGTGTTTTCCTCTCTCTCCTGAGGATGAAGCCATATGGAGTGTCTGTATTTTTCTCTGAATTTCTTAAACCATGTGATTCCGTCATTGGACTCCGCTGACCAGCTGCTCTGCGAGGTATCAACAAGCTCATGTATGGCCATATCCGCATCACCTGCAAAAATAACTTTGTATTCCTTTGAAATATTTTTAAGAATCCAGTCGGTTTTTACAGTTTCTGCAGGATTTATAGACGGATCCCTGTATACCCTGTCCTCAAGACAGTTGTGAAAATAGTATATTTTAAGATCTGAAAATGCATTCGCCTTATTAAGAGACTGAAACAGCAGACTGCACAGCTGCTCATAAGGCTTCATGGAACCGCCTGAATCAATAAGCACCATAAGCCTGAGTCTGTTTTTTCTCGGCGGCTGCATCCGTATATCAAGAATTCCCGCCTGCCTGCAGGTGCTGTCAACGGTACCCCGTATATCCAGCTCCTCCTCGCTGCTGTCAAGCTTTCGTGATAATTCTCTGAGCAGTCTGAATGCCATCTGAAACTGCCTTGACTCAATAGTGCAGTCTGTACGCCAGTCTCTGAATCTCCTGTCACCTCGCGCGTGTACTACGCTTTTACCTAAGGCTCCCTGCATCATAGCGCCGTTCCCTGCGCCTGCACCCGGCCCCGCCTGCGCGGCCTTGCTCATAACTCCCGTACCTTCAAACTGAGCCTCGCTGCAGATTTCATCATATTCCGCAAACAGCTCATCAAGCCTTTCGCTGACAAAACCTTTATCAGTGCTTTTTTGCTCCACATAGTCTGCCAGTACATTTTTTATCATCTCCGGCTGTTCCTTGATCCTGTGGATTTCCTCCTCAAGCCCGCCTGCGCGTGCATTTTTGAAATACTGATAAAACAGCTCCTCAAATTTATCAATGTCGCCTTCCGTCTTGACAAGAAGTGTTCTGCAGAGGACAAAAAATCCGTTCATGCTCTGACAGTGCAGCCCCATGGCAAGACCCTCCATGAGAGCAAGCCAGTCATGCAGCGACACTTTAATGCCGCCTTTGCGAAGAAAGGCGAGAAACTCCAGAAACATTACCTGAGTCCCCCTGTGCTTTTTTTCACTGTGTCCATGTCCTCGTCTTTTTTGATCAGGAAACTCAAAAGCGGCAGGGTCTGTCTCAGCCTGTCTGTCTGCATACCGCTTAATTTAAGTGCGCTTATCCAGTCCAGGAGCTCACTGGTGCCCGGCTTTTTCTTCAGGTCAAAATATTCCCGCACATAGAAAAACGCATCCAGCACCTGATCTATCAGGTCTGACTCAATGTCAGGATAATGCGCAAGAATTATATCACGCATGAGTTTTTCGTCCGGGAATTCAATAAAATGAAACGCGCATCTGCGCAAAAACGCATCGGGCAGCTCTTTTTCGGCATTTGATGTTATGATAACAATCGGCGGGTTTTTGGCTTTTACCGTTTCGTCTGTTTCGGGAATATAAAATTCCATACGGTCAAGCTCCCACAGCAGATCGTTTGGAAATTCCAGATCTGCCTTGTCAATCTCATCTATAAGCAGCACGCACTGCTCATCCGAGGCAAATGCCTCACCTATTTTGCCGAATTTAATGTACCGTCTGATATCATCTGCTCCCTCATTTCCAAGCTCGCTGTCATAGAGCCTGCGGACCACATCATACTGATAAAGCCCATCGGAAGCTCTTGTTGTGGATTTGATGCTCCAGACAATAAGTTTTTTGCCCAGCGCTCTGGCTACAGACTCTGCCAGCGCCGTTTTACCTGTTCCCGGTTCTCCCTTTACAAGCAGCGGCCTGCCCATTTTAACGGCAATATTGACCGTCAGCATCAGATCATCATTTATTATATAGTCATCTGTTCCCCTGAACTGATATATTGTTTCGTTCATATACTTCCTCCTTTTATAGCCAAAGCCCGGCTTTCGCCGGGTTTCTTCAATGTTCGGGTTGCTTATTCTCCTGCCTGCAGCCGGTATAGCTCCTTTATATTATCTGTTTTCAGGCTTTTAGCTTTTTCCTGCGCGCAATATGCACACAAAGTCCTATTGCCACGCCGAGCACCGAAGGTGTAATCCAGCCAAGCCCCATCGAATAAAGAGGGAGCCAGCCCTCTGCCGATGCCACTATGCCTGATACTGCGCTGATACCGCTTACTCTGAACAGATCCAAAACAGCGGCAATCATGGTAAAGCCGATTCCAAAGCAGTACACCTCGCGTGCATGGCTGAAATGTTTGCCGAATATGCTCAGCAGTATAAGCACGATAGCCAGCGGGTACAGGAAATACAGTACGGGTGCCGAGAAAGATATTATCTTCGACAGCCCTATATTCGATACAAGCAGTGAAAATGCGGTAAACGCAATTGCCCAGCCTCTGTAGCCCATTGATTTTGGAAATATTTCCGAAAAAGTGTCCGCGCAGGCTGTAACAAGCCCTATTGCTGTTTTCATGCAGCAGAATGTAACAGTCAGTGCCAGAACTATCATGCCGGCATTGCCAAGATAATGCTGCGCAACTACGGCAAAGGCTGTGCCGCCGTTGAAGTCAGGGTCTGAAAGCTGCTCTGCATAAAGTCCGTAGCTCTGTGCGCCTACAATTGCAATCAGAGCATATATGAATGTCATCAGCAGCATACTGAACACTCCCGATTTAATGGTGCTCTTTGCGATTGCTCCCGGCT
>CAVJEY010000228.1:0-3110 GCA_963648745.1 Christensenellaceae bacterium Phil1 | reverse complement strand
TTATTTTGTTTTCGAGTATGCTGGTATCTACAACAACAGCGTTGCCTTCTCTGGTGCGTATTCTTTCTCCCACATCAGGCATACCTTTTTTCATTTCGTTGTAGACATCGTTTTCGTATTTCAGGCAGCACATGAGTCTGCCGCACACTCCCGATATCTTGGCAGGGTTAAGGGAAAGATTCTGCACCTTCGCCATTTTGATTGATACCGGATGAAAATCCGAAAGCCAGCTTGCGCAGCAGAGTTCCTTGCCGCAGCAGCCTATGCCGCCAAGCATTTTGGCCACATCTCTGACACCTATCTGACGAAGCTCTATTCTCATTTTGAACACGCCTGCAAGATCCTTTACAAGTTCTCTGAAATCAACTCTCCCGTCTGCCGTAAAGTAAAATATGACCTTGCTGCTGTCAAATGTATATTCAACATCGACAAGCTTCATGTCAAGCCTGTGTTTGTCCACTTTTTCCTGGCATATATTAAGAGCCTTTTCTTTTTTGGCGAGGTTTTCTTTGTGTTTTTTGCGGTCGTTTTTGTCCGCAATCCTTATAACCTGTTTCAGCGGAGTCACTATTTCCTTTTCAGAAACCTGCATTATATCGCCTGAAACAGTTCCGAATTCCGTGCCTCTGGCGGTTTCGACGATGACATTGTCCTCATCGTGTATATCGAAATCACCCGGGTCAAAGTAATAAATCTTGCCGGCATTTCTGAATCTGACACCAACTACTTTTACCATTATCTATCCTCCGATTTTAATTATCATTTCTTTTAGTGCATAAGAAACATTCATGTTTCTCAGGATTTTGCGTCTTGCCTCCTCTATCGCCGAAATACTGCTGTAGATACCGGCGCTGCTGTATTTCACGCTGCCCTGTATAATAAAATCCCTGTATGTTTTCTCCAGACAGTCAAGAACTGCCATGGTTTCGTGCCTGTCCTTCGACAGTTTTTCGGCATATGCTTTGAGAACATAAAACGGCTCGTCCTCATATATCATTTTTTCAAGCTCTGCCGCCCTGCTCACAGCTGCTGCATCGGACTGCTGCTCTGTGCCTTCAAGTCTGTAGACTGCGCATCTTGACAGTATTGTGGGAAGAAAATTCTCTATATTATCTGCAAGCAGAATAATCACGGTACCATCGGGAGGCTCCTCCAGGGTTTTGAGAAGTCTGTTCTGCGCCCATCTTGTCATGGTATCCGCGTTTTCGATAACCGCTATGTTTCTGCTGCCTGCAAAAGGCCTGTTTTTGAGTTTTTCCTGGAGTTTTTCTATATCCTCATCCTTAACACTGGTTTCCGGGGAAATAACAAACAGATCCTCATAATTGCCGTTTTGTATTTTGCGGCATATGGAGCACTGTCCGCATCCTCCGTTTTCACACAGAACAGCCTTTACAAAAGACATTGCAAAACCTGTTTTGTCCACAGTGTAATCACCCTCAAAAATATATGCATGAGATATATTGCCGTTTGATATGGCGCTGTTAAGTCTTTTGGCCGCTCTGCTGCCAGGTCCTTCACTTATCATCTGTAAGCCTTTCCAGATGACTCCTGATTTCACTGAAAATATCTTCAATGCTGCCGGAGGCATCTATGCCCACTATCCTGCCGTCATATGCTTTTTCGAGTTTCTCATAGCCGGAATATACTCTCCGGTGAAAATCAAGCCTTTCGAGTTCAAGCCTGTCCTCCTGTCCCGGTATGATTCTGCCTCTGCCAATCTCAGGATCAAGCTTGAGCAGAAATGTGACATCCGGCATACAGCCGTCAACAGCATAGCTGTTGATTACCTTCACAGCCTCTCCAAGCTGCCTGCCATACCCCTGATATGCAATAGAGGAGTCCACGAATCTGTCGCATATTACGGTAATGCCCTCTGCCAGCGCAGGCTTTATAACCTGCTGCACATGCTGCGCTCTGGAAGCCGCATAGAGCATAGCCTCTGTCATCGCGTGCATTTCGGAGCTGTTTCTGTCAAGAACAATCTCTCTGATTTTCTCTCCGATTGCAGTCCCGCCAGGCTCCCTGGTAAGCAGAACGCTCATGCCTCTTGCCTCAAGAAACTCCTTTACTTTATTTATCTGTGTCGATTTGCCGGAGCCGTCTCCGCCTTCAAAGGTAATAAACAAATTTCCTGCCATTATTTCACCCGCCTGGATTTGCCGATAACTTCTTCCATTGATTTGGTAAAAAGCACAAGAGCCAGATATCCCACAGGTATGCAAAGCATAATTGTAAGCAGTATTCTAAAAAATATCACAAGACTCCTCCTTTGAACCCAATCTGTACGGTATCTGTTTTCACAGAGCCGATATAAGCATATTGTATCACAAAATATCATAAAATTCTATATCAAACCTCATCTATTTACAGCTTATCTGTCTCCTCTTCAGAAAGCTTCCGCTGTGGTTTTACGGCCGGATCATACACAAGCAGGGCAGCTAAGGACCTGACGCCATCAGATTTTACCCAATGCAGCAGCCCCGCACCTTTTATTCCCTGACAAAAAACAGCCGATTCATATCAAACCGACTGTTTCAAATCCACCCTGACCAGGGTAATTATATTATAGTTTTTCTATCTCTCCTAAAGGCAATCCCGACACCTTAACAATGGTATTTACATCAATGCCCTCCAACTTCATAGCCTTCGCCATATCGACTTTCTCTGCAGCTCTGCCGGAAGCCTCGCCCTCTGCAAGACCCTCGCTGCGTCCTCGTGCTTCACCGATTTTCTCACCTTCACTCCTGCCTCGTTCGATGCCTCTCTCGACACCAAGCGCATATCCGTCCTGCCTGGAAATCTCCATCGCTTCTTCCTGTGTCAGTTCTTTAAACATCATTCCTACCGCCTCCCTGCCATACCTGCTAAGAAAATCCGGCAGTATTCCGTCCCTGATACAGCTGTCCATTATCTCCACCATATCTCTTTCGGTAAGAGTTTCTTTGTTTTTGCTGTATTCTCTGACCTTCTCGACAAACATACTGTACTGCTTCAGAGTAGGGCATTTTTCAAGGAGTTCACTGCCTGCATCCTTATTTATATTATATACTCTGATGATTAATTGTAAAGAGGATTCTCCATCCTGATCCATATATGCGTCTGACAAT
>CAVJEY010000227.1:0-3143 GCA_963648745.1 Christensenellaceae bacterium Phil1 | reverse complement strand
CGCAGAGCGAAAAAACCAAATCATTTTTATTTAACGAAAAAGACTGATTCAGGTCTCAGTGCCGGAGCCTTTGGCTCCGGTGTTTCTTTGGCCGGAAATGTGTGTATCACTTGACAATGCCACGGTCAGGTGATATTCTTTTTTTGGCATATATAAGAGACAGGTATACAGGAGACAGTGATGAGAATACTCAAAAAAATAATAATAAACATACTCGCATTTTTCCCTACGGCCAGAGGCTTTACAGGCAGACAGGCAAAGCACTGGGTCAGGAAAATATACAGGGATTTTACCGGCAGAAACGGCTATTCACCAGGTCAGAAACTATGGGCATACAGGCACGGATTTATGCCGCAGCAGGTTGATGTGTTCGGCATTACCAAGGACAATGTCAGCGACTTTATTTCGGAGAGAGAATATATATACCTGAGGCCTCTTAACGGCAAATACAGCAAATGGGTTAATGACAGAATTACAGTCAGGAACATTTTCAAGCCGTTCAAGAAACACCTTCCTGATGTATATTATCAGTTTTCTGAACGTGATCTCAGGCTGCAGATCATACCTCTTGATGCAGATAAAGACAGGGACAGCAGAGAAGATGTGCTTGAGCTTATCAGAGAGAAGCAGATTGTAATACTTGCATCTGCAGGGGGCAGGAAATCCATTGCCATAAGAGCGGAGGGAGACAGCTTTACAGCAGGCGGCACAGCCTTTGACGGCAAAGGAATTTTTGACCTTATCAGAGCCTTCAGTGATGTTTCGCTCCTCAGAGAATATGTTGAGCCTGTATTTGATTTTTCCGGTTCAATAAAAGAGCGCCCCGATGTCCTCAGAATAATTGCATTTAATGAAGAAGGTGATATGCCTGAGATAGGCAGCGCATACTTCAAAATCTCAAGCGGCAACATTGAGAGGGAAAAAGTGCTTTCAAGCAGAACCGTAAACAGAGCTCTCGAAATAGATGATGCTGACGATGATATAATCGATGATGAATACAGCAGTATAACTGCCTATGTTGACCTTGAAACAGGTATGTACAGATGCGGACAGGCTATTACCGCAGAGGGTATCCTCGAATTTGACAGACATCCGGTAACAGGCAAAGCCCTCAGCGGCAGCGTTGAATGCTGGGCAGAAATCAGAGATCTCGTTGACAGAATGTGCAGATTTGTGCCGCAGCTTGGACTTTTCGGACTTGATATTGTAATTACAGAGGACGGCTTTAAAATCATAGATTTTCTCAACCAGCCGCCGTATCCGAGAATCAAGCCTTTCAGCTCAAAAATTTCGGCATATTTCGCACTTAAATACAGACAGAAAAAACAATCATACTCAAGGCCTGCAGTCAGAATCAGGAGAGGCTTCAAAACAATCAAGCTCAAGGTAAGAGCGACGTTTGCGAAAGCGTTTTACCCTAAAGGTCTTGTGCCTTATCTGAGTATTACCTGGATAAGAGATGTGCTCATAGATCTGTTTACAGGCAAAAATGTAAAGCTTAGAGACAAGCTGTGGGCCTACAGACACGGATTTTTATCCTACAGGCTGCCCCAGTACAACATTACGAAAGATAATCATCTGAACTATATTTCAGACTTTGAATACAAATGGCTGCGCCACATAAACGGCAAATACAGACACTGGATGGAAGACAAGATTACCGTTAAATACATTGTATCTGACTTCAGAGAATGCTTCCCGGGATATTACTACTACATCAGCGTCAAAAACGGACAGAACAAAATAATTCCAATGATGGACTGTCCTGAAGACTACGGCAGCACATATGAGGACATATTCAGACTGGTGCGGCAAAAAGGAGTGCTTGCGCTCAAGCCCGATGAAGGTTCTCACGGCAACGGCTTCTACAAATTCTGGTACAGAGACGGCAGGTATTATCTGAACTTTGATGAGGCATCGGAGCAGGAGGTCCTCGACATTCTTCAGGATGTGAACAATCAGTATCTTGTTACCGAATATATACAGATGCATTCACAGCTCAAGGCTATATATGACGGAGCCGTAAACACCATCAGAATGATTGTATTCAAAAAAGACGGCAAAACACCTGTGCTCGGAAACGCATATATGCGCTTCGGCTCCAAAAAAACAGGAGCAGTTGACAATATGGGTGCAGGCGGCATGTTTGCTCAGATAGATATTGAAACAGGACATTACCACAATGCCAAGGTTATAACCGACAACCTTGAAATCGTATCATGTCCCAGACACCCTGACACAGATGTGCTGATTGAAGGCATTCTTCCTAACTGGGAAAAAACAGTTGATACGGTATTAAAGGTTGCAGAGTCCATACCTCAGCTTGAATACTTCGGATTTGACCTTGCCATTACAGAGGACGGCATTAAGTTCCCTGAAATAAACAGATTCCCGGACTATCCTAAGATTGAGAAATACAATCCTGCAACAATAGACTATCTGCTGTACAAGCTGGAAATGAAGAAAAAGAAATTTGGCTATTACGATAAGCCTTGCAGAAAGCTTATACATCTGCCGAAGAGATAAATAATTTATGGGAGATGGATATAGTCTGTCTCCCTTTTCATATTAAGCAAAGGAGTGACTTTTGACAGACAGAACAGGATTTTATGCTGCAACCTTTGGCAGGGACAGCAGCCGCATAATTACGCAATACGGTGCAGGAATAGAGATAGATAATTTCTGCCGGTCCGTAATGCTTGACGACAGAGATGAAATTAAGAAAGCAGAGAAGCTTATGAGGCTTTCTGACAGGCATATTCTTCACGGGCCGTTTACCGAGCTTTACCCTGCCGCCATAGATCCCAGAGCAAGGCAGCTTGCGATGGACAGGCTGAATCAGGCCTGTGATGTGTGCAGGCAGCTTGGAATTGACAGAATGGTGGTTCATTCAGGCTATGTGCCTTTTGTGTTTTTTAAGGAGTGGCATATAGAGCGCTCGACCGGGTTCTGGCAGGAGTTTATGAGTGACAAACCGGAGAATTTTAATATTTATATCGAAAACGTGCTTGATGATGAGCCTTATATGATGCGCGAGCTTATAGAGAATACAGCAGATGAGAGGATAAACTTATGCATAGATACAGGTCATGCCAATGCGGCGGGAAATACGGATATAAAAGAATGGTTTGAAGTTCTCGGCA
>CAVJEY010000226.1:0-3149 GCA_963648745.1 Christensenellaceae bacterium Phil1 | reverse complement strand
GTATAGCCGCCTTTTTGGACGTGAACGCCACCGGTTGTGATTCCTCCAACAGTGGCTCCTGTATATACAAGTTTGTCGGGTGTATAAGAAACATTTATGTTGCGGGACTCTTCTACCGATAGAACAGCATAAGCGAAAGCATCTCTTTTTTTGATTTGAAGACAATTCTTAAATTTGCTGAAAACAAAATAATCTTTAGCTTTGAAGTGTTCCTGATCGTTTATTTTCCTTGATTTGATTGAAAAATATACAACAAATACTAAAGCTGCGATAAATCCTATAATGAAAAAAGCCATTTTACACCTCCCGTTATTACATTATGTAATATAAAACAATATTATAATGTATATAAATTGTAACATATTCTTATGTAAGACGTCAACATATACTTTAATTACAAGTAAGAGGAGGTATGTAGATGAAAGAACCTTTACGGATAAAAAAACGTGGAGAAGACGGTAGTAAAGTTATTTCTGTTAGGATTAAAGACGATACACTTTATGAGCTTGATAGAATTGCTTCTGAAAGCAATTATTCCAGAAATGAACTCATAAACATAATATTGAAGTATGGTGTAGAAAATTTAGAAATTGTATAATTACAACTTGGTTAAAATCCCGAACGGGTATAATTCAATAGACGAAAGCAAAAAACAAACCCTATCGGGTATAATTAAAACATAAAGTGTTGACATTGTACCCGATAGGGTGTTATTATGCTGTTATGAATAAGATTGGAGAATACATAAAAAAAGAAAGAAAAAAGCTTGGTCTTACGCAGGAGGAGTTTGCTTTGAGAGCAGGGCTTGGAATCAGGTTTGTAAGAGAGCTGGAACAGGGCAAGCCTACTGTCAGACTGGACAAGGTAAATCAGGCTTTGTATATGTTTGGGATGGAGGCAGTTCCCGGCAGAAGGGAGGATTAGACTGTGGCTTTTGAGTATCGCAAAGGATATGTATTTGTTCAGGACTGTTATGCAGGAGTGATAACAGAAACCGACGAAGGGTATGAATTTGCTTATGACAGGCAGTATCTTGAAAGAAAGGATGCAGTGGCTGTGAGCCTGACTGTGCCGCTTACAAATGAAACTTACAAATCAGCAGTGATATTTCCTTTTTTCGACGGCCTTATTCCTGAGGGCTGGCTGCTTGATATTACGAGCAGGAACTGGAAAATAGACAGAGATGACAGATTCGGACTGCTGCTTGCAGCCTGCAGGGACTGCATAGGAGATGTGTGTATAAGAAACGAGGTGCCGAAATGAGATGTCTGTATTGCGGCAGGGAAATAATAGAAACAGCCTGTGATGAAGAAATTCAAAGCTGCTGGCACAAAAAATGCATAAAAAGCTTTTTTGGAACCGATGAAATGCCGGATGTTGATATATCGCCGAAGCAGCTTGAAAAGCTTGCAAACGATGCAGTAAACAAAGGTCTTACGGTGCCGGGAGTGCAAAAAAAACTGTCGCTTCATCTGTCGCGGGAGGGAGAAACCAGACTTACGATTGTTGACTATCCGACAGGATATATTCTGAAGCCGCAGAACGAAGAATTTGAAAGCCTTCCCGAATTTGAGCATTTGTCCATGAGGCTGGCGCAGCTTGCGGGGATAAAAACAGTTCCGAATTCACTGATAAAAGCCGGTGACAGTTATATGTATATAACCAGACGTGTTGACAGACAGGTAAAAGACGGCAGGAATATGCTGCTTGCGATGGAGGATTTCTGTCAGCTCGCAGGCAGAATGACAAGAGATAAATACAAGGGTTCTTATGAAGTCTGCGCCAAAATCATTAAACAGTATTCTGTAAAAAAAGGGTTTGATATGACGGAGCTTTTTATGAGGGTACTGTTCTCATTTATAACCGGCAACTCGGATATGCACCTCAAGAACTTTTCACTGAGAGAGGATAGCCCGAGAAGCAGAAACTTTGCTTTGTCGGAGGCTTATGATATGCTGCCTGTAAATATTGTTATGCCTGAGGATGATGAAGAACTGGCATTAACACTGAACGGCAGGAAGAAAAAAATCAAAAAAGCGGACTTTGCGGCGTTTGCGCAGCACTGTGAAATTACAGAGCCTGCGGCTGAAAAAATAATATCAAAAATGTGCTCTCTGGAGCAGAAATTTATGCAGGAGTGCGAACAGTCACAGCTAAGTGATGCGAACAAAGATAAGATAAAAGCACTGATTAAGGAACGGATAAAAAGACTTACCGACAGCTAAAAAAGATATGATATGAATGCCTCTGCAGAGCAATCTGAGGAGGCATTCTTTGTAAGTGCGCTTATCGGGCCTTTGCGGATGTCAGCCTGCTTACCGCTGTATATGATCTGTCTATAATCAAAGAGTAGGCCTTCTGCGCAGTCTTTCCCGAAAGCAGCATCGTTACGGCAAGGCTTATAGCAAACAGACATATGAGATACAGCCACCCATAGCCTTTGAAGTCAAAATATCCGAAAGTAAAGCCCTTTAGCCTGAACATCAGAACAAACAGCAAATGGAATATGTAAACCGGCATAGTATTCATGCCTATATACGCCCAGAAGCCCTGTTTTGCAGAAAGTATGCTGAGAAGAAACAGTATCCAGCCGAAGCTGACAGCCAGCAGAGCCGCTCTGAACAGAATTCCTTCTGCTATTGACATATGAGTGGCGCTGAATGACGACTTGAGCTTAATTGCTTCTGCGATGTCTTCGGGACAGAAATATACGGCTGCCACAGTTACGGAGCAGAGAACAGCGCCAAGCAGCACAATCTGCCATACGGAGCGAAGCCTCAGCTTTTCAACCTCTTCTATTGTCATAAAGTAGCCTGCTACGAACGGGAAGAAAAATGTACACATTCTTGATACCGCAAAACCGTTGCTGCTCAGAGGTTCAAATATACCCGACAGCAGATATATTCCGAGAGCTATAGCGGGCAGATGCGGTATTTTAATATAGAATTTCTGAAAAAACCTGTATACAAACAGCACCACAAGAAACCACATGGCATAAGGAAGGCTTCCTGCCCTAAACATCCCGGCAGCCTTGTCAAAACCGTAATAGGCAATGACAAGAGGCCAGAAAACAGCACCTGCGATTATGACAGGCCAGATGCAAATGTCAATATAAAAATGTAGCTTTTTTATCATATAAGCATGTAGGA
>CAVJEY010000225.1:0-3227 GCA_963648745.1 Christensenellaceae bacterium Phil1 | reverse complement strand
AAATATTAGACAATATTTTTTTGGCAGAGGAATAAGCCCCCTCTGCCGTTTTTTTTCAGTTTATGACCTGACATCAGTGAGTTCTTATAACAGCGGGAGCAGAACTCCTGCATGAGAGAGGATATCGGTATCAGCATACCTTTGCAGAAACCGGCTTAGCTTCAGAATTAAGCCCTGCATCATTCCCTCCGGTATTAAATCTACCTTAACAAGGTTGATTACTCCTCCGCGGCAACAGGCAGGACAAGCCTTGAACAGTAAAGATCGGGGGCTATTTCACGTCCTGTGCAGGGAGCTACTATGCCCATGACGCGGGGGTGACCGGCCGGGGTCAGGTTTCTCTCATTTGCCTCTCTGCCAAGGACAAGCCATGCAGTATCAACATCGCTGTAGCTGCCAAGATAAAGCACCGAGAGTGCTCTGCAGGCAGGGAAAAATACAGCCTCGGCAGGCGCTGTTTCGGGCGCTGCGGGAACGCATACATGGAAGGTGAAAGGCTCTGCGCTGATTTCGCCTTCAAGGTAATCTGTGCGCTCGCTTATGCAGAACAGAGGCTCTCTGCCGAGCACATATCCTCTGCTGATACATTCGTGATAAAAATCATACATTGCAGTGTATTTCTGAGCTACTGTAAGCCCCGTGTGTGTGCTTACACAGCAGGTGTATGCAGGCAGGTCAATAATGTCTGCGTACAGATTGCCTCTGCGTCCTGCGCGCATACGAAGCTCCTCGATGCTTCTGTGCAGCAGCGACATCTTTTTTTCAAGCGCTGCAAGCAGTATGTCCGCATCTCCGCCGCTCTCAAAATATGCGGCTATTTCTTCCGTGCCTATACCCATGTATTTCAGGTTTTCTATCTCCAGAATGTGAGAGACATTGTGGTTGTCATAATATCTGTGTCCGCTTTTGGGATTTATGTATGCGGGCGTCAGGAGTCTGTTTTCCTCCATGCGCAGTATTGTGCTGCGCGAGAGGCCGCATGATTTGGCGACCTGCGCCATTCTGAACAGATTCTGTTTGTCACTATCCATAGTTTCCACCTTGTTTATGAAATTTACTTAAAAAAGGGTTGATTCGTTCATAGGTGAACGTGGTATTATATATACAGAGTATATACAGCAGATGGCAGCTGTGTCAACAGTAAATCAACTTATATAGGAGACTGTTATGAACCTTGTAATATGTGACGACCACAAAAGCGAGCTTGAAAATATCAGGCAGGCTGTTTCCGAATATGCGCTTGCGCATTCGGAGCTTTCGCTTGCCGTAAAATGCTTTCAGAATCCTTTTGATATGCTGGAGGATATAAGCAGAAGCGGCGCTCCCGATATAGCGCTGCTTGATATCTGTATGCCCGGCATTCTGGGCACCGAGGCCGCGAGGGAGATTCTCAAAAAAAGCGAAGATGACACCGATATTATATTTCTGACGACAAGCTCCGATTTTGCGGTGGAGGCGTTTGCGCTTCATGCAGGCGACTATCTTATGAAACCCTACAGCAGACAGCGGCTTGGTGAGGCGCTTGACAGGGTAATCGAAAAGCGGCGTCACCGGCTATATGTATCTGTTTTGTGCGGCAGGGAAATTCACCGCATAGATTTGTATACTGTTTTATACACGGAGACAAGAAACCACAGCATGGAGATACATTTGAGCTCCGGCAGGTGCCTTGAAACAGGCAGGAACAGCACGGAGCTTAAAAATATATTTCAGTCGGCAGACGGCTTTGTGACGGTCGGCGCGTCGTACACAGTCAATCTGCGCTGTGTGCAGAGTATGCTGGAAACGACGCTTGAAATGTCAAACGGGGATCGCATACCGGTCCCAAGGAGGCTGCGCAAAGAACTGAAAAAGCAGTATTTTGATTTCTATACAAAGGAGGCGACGGCAAAATGACAAGGCAGCTTGTGGCTTTAATACTTACGGTTCTGATGCATATTATCTGCTTTGCAGTTATGAGCGAACGTAAATATTCCGTAAAAACGACGGTTTCGATTTATTCCGGGTTTTTCGCTGTCTTTGTGCTTTTTTCGCTGTTTGTTTCAAGGGTGCTGTTTGATGTCAGAGATTCTCAGACCACACCCGTCATATATGTATGTACCATTATAGCGTCCTTTGCTATTTTCATGGCTACTTCGTCAGATCCTGCCTGCAAAAAGATATTCCTGTTTCTCAGCTATGCATCGATATTCTGCATTTTTTTCTGCACCGCCGCCATGATAAGCAGCGTCTGGTTCGAGGATGATTTCTCTGCCGCTGCCGTATACACAAAAACGGCCATAAAGCTGCTGCTGTATCTGCCGGCAATATGGGCATATATAGTGTATCTGCGCCCGGCGATACGGGAGGTGCCCGGTTCAAACAAAAAAATCTGGCGCTCAATCTCGATGGTTTCGCTGCTGTTTCTGATCGTATTCTCCATATTCTGCTTTGTCTATACTGCAAATAATAATTTCAGGGAGTGGTACAGCATTCTCTTTGCCGCCACCGTCCTTATATATTTTTCGGTACTGTGGCTCATTTTCGGTACGATACGCTACATGATAAAAGAAAGCAGGATGGAGCTGGTCAGGGAAAACATGAAGTATCTGCAGGATCAGCTTAAAACCGCAAAAGAAAACGAGCAGGCTGCCAGAACCATCAGGCACGATTTCCGGCATCACAGCAGAAATATTGCCGCCATGCTTCAAAACGGAAAAACAGATGAGGCTCTGCGCTACATAGAGCAGTACGAGGACAGCCTTGATGCTGCGCAGCCGATGGAGTTCTGCCCTCATGTGACGCTGAACGCGATACTTGGAAGCTTTTATGTCAAGGCTCAAAAAGAGGGGATCCGCGTTTTTATCAAAGCGGACACGCAGGAGGAAAGCACTGTCAGCGATATGGATTTTGTCGCTATTGTCTCAAATCTTCTGGAAAACGCTCTGAACGGCTGCAGGGAATGCGGCGCGAGAGGTGATATAAAAGTTAATATCAGAACCGTTTCGGACAAGATGGTTATTGTCTGCACCAACCCCTGCAGGCCGGAGCTTGTTATCGAAAACAATATGATAAAGCACAGGGGCATCGGCATCGAAAGTATGCTGACAGCGATGTATATTATCGCAGGGAAAACGATGTTCTTAGTCTGTGCGTTATACTGAAAATATGATTCCCAGATACCAATTTCGTCAAAAAACGACCAGATACGGAATAAACGGGAACAGGGTAATACGATGAGGGCGGCC
>CAVJEY010000224.1:0-3239 GCA_963648745.1 Christensenellaceae bacterium Phil1 | reverse complement strand
AGCATAAAGAATAGGAGGCTTTTACAGATGAGAAAAATTACATATCGTGATGCTATAAAAGAAGCTCTGCAGGAAGAAATGAGAGCTGATGAAAAAGTTATAGTTTTTGGTGAAGACGTTGCTGATCCTTTTGGAGGTTCTTTCAAGGTTACTAAGGGTCTGTCAACAGAATTTGGTACAGACAGAGTAAGAAATACACCTATATCAGAAGCAGTAATCGCAGGAGCTGCAGTAGGAGCTGCAATTGCGGGCTACAGGCCTGTTCCTGAAATTATGTATATGGATTTCACAGGCTGCTGCTTTGATGCAATTGTAAACCAGGCTGCAAAAATCAGATACATGTCAGGCGGACAGGTCCAGGCACCTATAACCTTCAGAACGCAGCAGGGCGCAGGCAGATCTTCCGCAGCACAGCATGCACAGAGCTGGGAAGCTATATATGCGCATATACCGGGACTTAAAATTGTTATTCCTTCAACACCGTATGATGTTAAAGGACTGCTGAAAACAGCAATAAGAGACAATGACCCTGTTATGTTTATTGAGCACAAAATGTTATATGGAGTAAAAGGTGAAGTTCCTGAAGAAGAGTATACGATTCCGCTTGGACAGGCAAATGTTGTTAAAGAAGGGACAGATGTTACTATATTAGCATACTCAAGAATGGTACAGATGGCGTTAGATGCAGCTAAGAAGCTTGAAAAAGACGGGATTTCTGCGGAGGTAATTGACCTTAGAACTATAGTTCCTCTGGACAAGGAAACTATAATCAAATCTCTCAAAAAGACTGAAAGACTTGCTATTGCACAGGAAGCAGTTGAAAGATGCGGGTTTGCATCAGAATTAGCTACATTTGCTATGGAGGAAGCTTTTGACTATCTGGATGCTCCGGTTAAGAGAATTGCTGCAAAGAACACACCGGTGGCTTTTGCGCCGGCGCTGGAGGATTTCATTATTCCTAATACTGATGATATTTATAATGGTGTAAAATCAATGTTTTAGTGAAAGGTAAGGTGCAAAATGGCTAATTTTATAAATATGCCCAGACTTGGACTTACTATGACAGAAGGCGTCATTACAAAATGGGTTAAAGGCGTGGGCGAACATGTGGAAAAAGGCGATATCATTGCAGAGATTGAATCGGACAAGTCGGTAGTGCCTTTTGAATCTCCCGAAACAGGAACCATATTAAAACTGCTTGCAGAAGAGACGGATACACTGGATATATATGAGCCTATAGCAATTATAGGAGAACCGGGTGAAAATATAGATGGCATGGAAGCCGGAAAAGCTGCTCCAGATGAGGCTTCAGAAGAAGCACCACAGGAAGTGGAAGCAGCTCCGGCAGCCGTAGCTGCAAATGTATCTCCGGTAAGACAGGAGGGCAGGGTTTTTGCCTCCCCTGCAGCTAAGCGTGTAGCAAAAGAAAAAGGCATAGACATAGCAGCTGTTCCGGTTCCGGCAGGAAAACCCAGAGTAACAAAGAAAGATGTTATGGAATACATTCA
Source organism: Christensenellaceae bacterium Phil1 (assembly GCA_963648745.1). Classification (GTDB taxonomy): domain Bacteria; phylum Bacillota; class Clostridia; order Peptostreptococcales; family Anaerovoracaceae; genus UMGS973. The sequence continues at coordinate 1,731 of CAVJEY010000224.1, read as the reverse complement.
GAACAATCATGTTAAGGCAACTCCTCTTGCAAAAAAACTTGCGGCAGAAAACGGAATCGATTTGAACAGCGTGGGAAAAGCCGCGGGCGAAAGAATTTACAGCACAGATCTCAAACTGTCAGCAGCTGCAGCGGAAGAAAAGTCTGCACCGGTAAGCGCAACCTGTATGGCGGCAGATGAAGCAGACACCGTTATTCCTGTTAAGGGAATGAGAAAAGTCATTGCAGCAAGAATGAAAGAGAGTCTTGATATTGCAGCCCATCTGACTACAGTTATAGATGTGGACATGACAAAGATTATTGAACTCAGAAAGTCTGTAATGGATAAAATTACAGAACGCTACGGTGTTAAAATTTCATACAACGACATTATTCTTAAATGCGTGGCAGCAGCAATTTCAGAATATCCGAGAGTCAATTGCGAATTCACTGCAAAAGAAATTATTGTAAAGAAAAAAATTAATTTAGGCATGGCTGTTGCAAACGGAGAGGGTCTGGTTGTTCCTGTTATTAAAAATGCAGACAGGCTTTCCTTAGGACAGCTGGCTGCTGAGAGCAAAAGACTGACAAACAAAGTCAAGGATACAGGACTGTCTCCTGATGATATGTCAGGCGGAACTTTCACAGTATCCAATATGGGTATGTATGGAATAACAAGTTTTACATCGATTATTAATCAGCCGGAGAGTGCAATTTTATCTGTGGGAGGATTACAGAAGAGAGCTGTAGTGATTGATGATGAAATTGTTGTAAGACCTATGATGACATTAACGGTTTCTTATGACCATAAGGCCATGGACGGATCTATGTCGGCGATTTTCCTGAAGACATTAAAAGAAATAATGGAAGACCCGTATAGAATAATGATTTAGAATTAGAAAAAAGGAGCATAAAAATGGCGAAATACATAAATATGCCCAGACTGGGACTGACCATGGAGGAAGGTGTTATTACAAGCTGGGTAAAAAAAGAAGGAGATTATGTAAAAAAAGGTGATGTTATTGCAGAAATTGAATCAGACAAATCAGTTGTGCCTTTTGAATCTCCTGAATCAGGTACGATTTTAAAGCTGCTTGCAGAAGAGTCGGATACACTGGATATATATGAACCTATAGCTATTATAGGAGAACCGGGTGAAAATATTGACAATTTAGATGCAGGCGGTGCAGATGAAGGAACTGCAGAGCAGACTTCGGCAGAGGAAAAATCAGAACCGGCAGCCGATGCGGACTATGATATTGCTGTTATCGGTGCAGGTCCCGGCGGATATGTTGCGGCGATTAAAGCAGCACAGCTTGGAAAAAAGGTTTGCATAGCAGAAAAAGAACATTTCGGAGGCACCTGCCTGAATGTAGGCTGTATACCTACAAAAGCGCTGCTTAAAAGTGCAGAAATGTTCAATGAAGTAAAAGAAGCTGCTGCGTATGGTGTGACAGGCGTAGATGCTGCTGCTCTGAAAATCAATCTTGACGATGTTCAGAAAAGAAAACAGCAGGTTGTAGGGACTTTGGTTAACGGGGTAGAAGGTCTGCTTAGAAAAAACGGCGTAACTGTGAAAAAAGGAACTGCAGAATTTGTAGATGCCAGCACTGTTAAAATAGGAAATGAAACTATAAAAGCGACCAATATAATAATTGCAGCAGGTTCAGCACCTAAGATGCTGCCGGTGGATATAAGCAGCGAAATGCCTGTATATACAAGCACAGAGATCCTTGATATGACAGAAGCGCCT
>CAVJEY010000223.1:0-3244 GCA_963648745.1 Christensenellaceae bacterium Phil1 | reverse complement strand
ATGGCTGTGGCTGCATCGTTTCCCGATCTTAACATTGCCGCATAAAGCAGATCTTCAAATGATATTTTTTCTCCTGCTTTGAGGTATACTGACGAGCCTTCGATACCTGCCGCTTCCTTTGGAACCGTAACCAGCTGTTCTATATCAGCCTTAATCTCATCCATGATATCTATGGCCGTAATACACGTAAGGATTTTGGTGGTGCTTGCAGGATAGGCTCTCCCGTTGCTGTTTTTTTCATATAGAACATGACCGTTACCATCTGTAAGTATCGCCTGCGCCGCCGAAATCTGCGGTACCGCTATGTCTGCCGCCATTACTGCGCTCAGACTGCTGTTTTGCGGAAGCCCCGAAGCTGATGAAACAATCAGAGCCACCACCAGCACCAGAGCATAGGCAGCCGTTGCAATTCTGTAATTTTTTCTGATTTCATTTTTCTTCATATCTTCAATCTATGCCGCCGGGCAAAAAAAAGAACAGCCCGCATCAAAAATGCGGACCGCTGTTTACAGTTCTATTGAAATCTGCTGCGCATCAAGCTCATCTTCAGGCGCATCTGCCTCCATTGCCGATTCTATATCCTCAATATCCGGAAGCTCTTTTAGGGATTTGAAGCCGAAATGCTTCAGGAATGTGTCTGTTGTGCCATAGAGTATGGGTCTGCCGATTCTGTCGGATCTGCCTTTTTGCTCTACAAGCCCCTTGGCTTCAAGGCCGTCTACAACTCTGTCACATCTGATGCCTCGGATGCTCTCTATCTCGCCTTTGGTTACAGGCTGCCTGTATGCTATTATTGCAAGCACCTCCAGCGCCGACTGTGAAAGCCTTTTGACCTTGACAGGCGTACACAGTCTCTCTATGTATTCCGCATTGTCTATATCCGTCACAAACTGAAAGCTTCTGTTTATCTCTCTTATGCGTATGCCTCTTGCCTCCTGCTCGTATTCCTCCTGCAGCTCCTTAAAGCAGTCATATGCTTCTTTGGGATTCATATTGAACACCTCTGCCGCAAGCCTGACATCAAGAGGCTCTCCCCATACAAACATCATGGATTCAAATGCGGATTTCATTGTTTTTTTACTTGTCATCTGAGTTTTCCTCCAGTTTTGTAACCATAATCTCCCCGTACATCTGCTGCTGGTCTGCTCTGACTATCCTCGCCTTGCTCATTTCAAGCACAGATGTAAACGCCAGAACCGTATCGTATTTGTCCTCCTTGTCTACAACAAGGTCGCTGAAAGGCACAGTATTCGTATTCCTCAGCCTGAACAGGTTCCTGATATATGCCATTCTGTTTTCGGTGCTTTCGCGTTCTCTTTCGACTCTGACATAATGGCGTCTGACCTCTTCAACTCTTTTTTTCTTGCTCAGAAACAGATTAAAGGCCTTTACAAACTGTCCTATTTCAAGGCTCAGATACTCGTCAGGCTGCTCCAGATATACGGAAATATCCTCCTTTGGCTTCTCATATATATGCGAGGCCTCCTCCTCATACTCAGACAGCATCTGCGACAGCTGCTTGAATCTCTTGTATTCAAGGAGTTTTTCGACCAGCTGGCTTCTCGGATCCTCCTCACCTGCCTCCTGTCCGTCCTCTGTAAGTCTTGGCAGCAGCATTTTTGTCTTGATGTCTATAAGGTTTGCGGCAAGCACCATAAATTCGCTTCCTACCGCCACATCAAGTTTTTGCATTTCTTCAAGATAGGCCATATACTGCTCTGTGATTTCGGAAATAGCTATGTCATATATATTCACTCTGGCATTCTCAATGAGATATACAAGAAGGTCAAAGGGACCCTCAAAGGTTCTAAGTTTTACTTTGTAGCTCATTTTTACCTCTTATTTCACACGGCATTTGTACTCAACCTTGTAATTATACCAAATATCTCTGATGATTTCACACGTTTTCAAAAATTATTCAAACAGCTTTTTGAGGTTCACATCATACGGCGGATATACTACTCCTTTTTCGGTGACAACCGCTGTAATATATCTGTGGTCTGTCACATCAAAGGCCGGATTGTATGTTTTGATTCCCTCAGGCGCAACAGGAGCCTCATACCACATCCTGTATATTTCCTCCGGATCCCTCTGTTCAATTACGATTTCATCGCCTGACGGTGTGCCAAGGTCTATCGTCGATGACGGCACATACATATAGAACGGTATTCCGTATTCCTTTGCAAGTATCGCCACTGCCGATGTGCCTATTTTGTTGGCTCCGTCGCCGTTGGCAGCCATGCGGTCACAGCCTACCACAACGGCATCAATCCTGCCCTGCTTCATAACAGATGCTGCCATATTGTCACATATGAGAGTTACGTCTATTCCCGACTTTGAAAGCTCCCACGATGTCAGTCTTGCTCCCTGAAGCAGAGGCCTTGTTTCATCTGCATACACCTTAAAATCATATCCTCTCTCGGCTCCGAGATAAATCGGCGCAAGGCAGGTGCCTATGCCTGCTGTTGCAAGCGCTCCCGCATTGCAGTGGGTTAGTATGCCCATGCCGGGTTCAAGAAGTGCAAGTCCGCTCTCGCCCATGCCCATACAAAAGGCCTTGTCCTCATCAAGTATGTCAAGAGCCTCCGAAAGCAGGGCTGCTTTGATTTCATTCAATTCAAGATGTTTTACGGATTCGTATTTACGGTTCATCCGCTCAAGCGCCCAGAAAAGATTTACTGCTGTGGGTCTTGATGATGCAAGATAATCCTTTGTCTGCATGAACACATTTTCAAAATCGGACTCTGTATCCCTGACTGAAACAAACAGGCCCAGAGCCGCGGCAACTCCGATTGCAGGAGCGCCTCTTACTTTGAGTCTGTATATTGCGTCCCAGACATCCTCTTTGTCTGCAAGCTCAATATATACCTCCTGCCCCGGAAGCTTTGTCTGATCTAAAATCATAAGCTTATCATCTATGTAATCAACAGTATAGAAATTCATATCGACCTCTCTTAATAATTCAAATATTGCTATTCAATTATACATTTTTTACAGAAAGAAATAAAGGAATTTGAAACAATAATCTCATATGATATATTTTAAAGAGCTTGCAAAGGAATATGGGCAGCAACAGATAAAGAAGCTGATGCTCTCATTGAAGCTGTAAACAGCCTTGTAAAATAAAGGGGTTGCACGCTCCATGAACAGATGGTAAAATAGACAGCGGAATGAAGAATTCGGGAGAGAGCTTTTTTCAAGGCCGCCGAAGGGGTAATACTCTCAGGCAAAAGGACCGTATTCC
>CAVJEY010000222.1:0-3340 GCA_963648745.1 Christensenellaceae bacterium Phil1 | reverse complement strand
CGCATATAAAGGTTCTGTCCTTTATTGCGGCCGCCTCTGCATATTCTCTGCCTGTATTACTTTTATATATGTGTCCGTTATATAAAATAATATCTGCTTTCATATTTTTGCTCCCTTACTGCCTGCACATAGGGGAAGCCCGAAACTTCCCCCATATGCAGAGTTTTTAAGTTATTATCTTATAACGCAGCCGCTGTTTACTGATTTATAGTACTTGTTAAGAGAGTTTTTCGCAATTATTACCATAAATCCGCCAATAATACTAAGTACTGCACATATTCCAAGCATCGGCACAAATGCAACCTCAAGTCCGAGCTGCGGTCCTGCAACACCTACAACAAGATAGGAAAGTCCCATAACACCCATAACTGTTCCAAGATCCTTTGCCAGATAGCTGTCTGTCATCATTATAGGGTTCAGCGTTGTCATACCGTTGTATGTAAATCCCTGTACTATGCATATTACTGCAAAGAGTATAAAACTGCCCGCACCTGCTGCCACAAGTATCGCAAGTACAATTCCGTCAAAGATTCCGAGAAGGAAGGTGGTTTTGTACGGGCCTATCTTATCAGAGATAAATCCTATAACTATACCGCCTATTCCCGCACCTATATTGAATGCCGAAACTACCCATGCAGACTCTGTTTCATTTACTCCGTATGTGTTTTCTGCAAGGTAAGAAATATCCGTAATCAGCACATTTCCTATCATCTGTATTGCTATAATTGATATGAACACAAGCCAGAACGCAGGATGTGTAAAGGCTTTTTTCCAACCCATAACAGGAAGCTCATTTTCAGCTTTTCCCGCGACAGCCTCTGCAGCCTCAGCTTCCTCTGCCTTCTGCTGTATTCTTGCCTGAAGCTCCTTATCTCCTTTCGTCGGGTCTGATACGAGCAGGCAGCATACAAACATTATAACTGTAAAGATAATTCCCTGAAGTATAAGCGCCATACTCACATTGAATGTTCCGATGAAATAATTCGCAAGCGGAGCCATTAAAGCGCCTCCCGCTGCCTGACTTCCGTAAAGCACGCCCATAACCAGACCTTTGCGATCCGGGTAAAGCACATTTATCAGCGATAAGGTCGCAATAAAAATTCCATACATTGAAAGCGCACCCATTATACCCTGAGATATAATAAATACAAATACATTCGTAGCCAGTCCGCTTACCAGAATTGACAGGCCGTAAAGTACGCCGCAGATGGTAAGTATTTTTTTCGTTCCAAACTTGTTTATAAGTATGCCGCCTACAAGAAACGCCGGAAATTCACAGAACATTGACAGTGAATAGGTTGTAACTATCAGGTTCATCGACCAGCCGTGTGCATCATGCAGCGGTCCCACATAAACAGCCAGACAGTAGATATAATTGCTTATGACTCCTATTATAATTATCATAATAAAACTCAGAATCTGCGCTCTTCTTGATAGATTTGGTTTTAAGGTTAGATTATCAGTCATCTTCCTTCCTCCTTTTAATTAATACTTTTTAAAATCATATACGCATACATTTTTAAAACCTTAGTCAGTGACGGCTGATGTACCTTGTCTATATCATCACTGTTATGAAACAGATACATCGGCGCCGCAAGAATACTTACAACAGGAATACCCGCCGCATTGAAATCATAGGCATCGGAGCAGACATCATCGCTTGTAAAATCTCCGCCTGATTTATCAATAGGGAATATTACTGTTTTTTCTATATCAAATCTCTTTACCGCTCTTCTTACAAGCTCTAAAAGCCCGTCTGTATTTTTATCGACATACAGCATTCTTGTTTCGGCCTCATCAATAATAATCATATTATTATCATCATCAAGATCCATTTCCTTTGCTATATGCTCTACCGCAAAATCCATAACAATATTCTTGTTCTCATCCTGCCTGTTTTTTATAAATCCCACATGTCCCTCATAATCGGTGTAATGTGAGTCCGTAGCCGCAAACATAATTCCTGTTTCCAGAGGCTCGTCCATTATTTTCCGGAAAAACTCCGCAAGGGCAAATACAACAGACATTCCGCTGGCATCCTGAACAGCTCCCTTGTTCACTGCATCGTGATGTGAATGAACAAGTATGTAGTTATTGGTTTTTCCTTTTATTTCACCTTTTACACATCTTGCCTTTTTCTTCTTATAAACGGTTTCAACTGTCAGTGAACCTGTAACAGTGTCCTTGCCTGTCGCTGCTTTAAGCGCTTCCCCGTCTTCTTTTGAAAGCCATACTGCAGGGAGTTCCATATAGCCGTCTATGCTTACAATATCCTTGTAGTCCTCGTGATAGTAATGGCAATCCATAAAGTTATGGAGAATACCTATAAAGCCGGCTGCGCCTTTTTCCATTGCAGCTATGTAGTTGTACGGCCAGTTGTTAGGAGTATATATGTCATATTTCTTTAAAGGCTTTTCTGCTTTATGACGCGGGTCATATAATTCTGAGCCTTCCACCCAGTTCATCATATCCTTAAGGCTGAACGGTTTGAAAAACACATCGCATAATACAAGTTTGCCCTTTACATCAGCATCTTCAAAATCCTCAGGACTGCCTGTGCCAAGATATATTATCTCCGCGTTTTCTATATAGCTTCTGAACTGCCCTGTTTCAGCTTTTTTGTTTGTACCGTTTGCAGGGAAGCATTCCACCTGCTTTCCGCCGTATTCGAAGCAGTATTTCTCCCAGTCCATGCTTACGGAATCTATTTCATCTGTCTGTACTTCCTCCAGACCTGTTTCTCTAAAGGTTTTTTCAACATATTCTGCAGATTTTTTTCCTTCTTTGGTTCCTGTCTTTCGGTGAGGAAACGCTGTCATTTCTCTTATTTTTTTCATCATCGAATCCGAATCAGGCATATCCGCAGTTTCAAAGATAACATCTATAAGAAGGTCGTTCGCTTTGGACAGGAATTCTGCTTCCTCCTGCAGTATCTGCCTTACATCATCCAGATTCTGCTGTCTAGCATTCTGCCAGTTTTCCTCTGAAACATCCTCTGCAATAAAGAAGTTTTTGCACTTGTTTTTATTCCACGTAGCGTTTTTACCAAGCACAACATCTTTTATGTCTGTGATAAGCTCTTTACTGAATTTTTTATTAAGACCAACAAGATCAAGTTTTTTCAGCTCCTGTTCATAGGCTTTTTCAAAACCGGAAGTATTAAAAACAGCTAAAGCACTATTAAATACAGTCGCTTTTTCTATGTACGTTTTGTGCGGCACCTGAAGCATAGGCGGAAGCATCGTAGTAAGTCCGTCTGATGCATCTGCAAGATTTTTCTGTATCTCTAAAAGAGCTTTGTTTATTTTTGCATCTTTTGAAAAATCTCTTTTTTCATTTC
>CAVJEY010000221.1:0-3347 GCA_963648745.1 Christensenellaceae bacterium Phil1 | reverse complement strand
CATATATATAATATATTCAAAAAAATGAAGATCAAAAACAGAATGAGCGTTATGAGAATTGTCAGAGATGAGGACGGTTCGGCACAGCAGCCTGACGAAACAAAGCACTGACAGGATAAAATTAAAATGGCAGTATGTTCACTGCCATTTTATAATGCCGTCATATCTGCGGAGTGTTTTTTTCAGCAGATAGCCCAGTATGCCGCAGGAAATCAACTCACCTGCAAAAATAGTAACGGTAAAATACCATATGGAGCCTTCAAAATTATAGACAAGCGACAGTACCCATGGCAGAATCAGCGTGTTTGCCGCAACAGGAGGCAAAAGGCACAGAATATCGTGCTTTCTGAGTGCGCGTGTAAACAAAGCTCCAATCAGTGTCGCAAGGCTTCCGAGTATTACATCCCAGGGGGCGCACCCTGTAAGGATATTGGAAATAAGGCAGCCGGCAAAAAGTCCGGGTACTGCGGCAGGGGTAAATGCAGGCATTACAGTCAGCGCTTCCGATACTCTGATCTGCACAGCGCCGCTTGCAAGGCCGAACATATTCGATACAAGTGACAAAATAACATAAAGAGCTGCTACCAGAGCAGCATGGGTAAGATAGGTTGTTCTGGTTTTCATTAAAAATTTCTCCCTAGTTTTGTTTATAGTGAGGATGGTTTCGAACTCACGAGGGATATTGTATAACATACAAAAGAAATAGTAAAGTAAAAACCGTTGTCTTTGCGGATTTTTGGTGATAAAATTAATAATGTATGCACAATTGAACAACAAAACCAATAACTCTGGAGGAAATATGAAACAGTACGATATAAACGACATATCGCTTGCGCCGTCAGGACATCAGAAAATTGAGTGGGTAAGAAACAATATGCCTCTGCTAAGGGGGCTTGAAGAGGAATTTTCAAAGACAAAACCCTTTGAAAACACCAGAATTTCTCTGTCTGTGCACCTTGAAGCCAAGACGGCATACCTGTGCCTTGTGCTTGCGGCAGGAGGGGCACAGATGTCTGTAACAGGCAGCAATGCGCTGTCCACACAGGATGACGTTGCTGCAGCTCTTGCAGAGAAAGGGCTCAGAGTTTATGCACATCACGGAGCATCGGAGCAGCAGTATATGGATGACATAGAAAGCTGCCTTGAGGTTAAGCCGAATATTATCATTGACGACGGCGGCGATCTTGTAGGCATGATACATGAAAAAAGACCTGATTTAGGTGAATTTGTCTGGGGAGGCTGTGAGGAAACCACCACAGGCGTTATCAGATTAAAGGCTATGGAGAGAGAAGGAGTGCTGAAATTCCCTATGGTGGCAGTAAACGACGCCGACTGCAAGCATCTGTTTGACAACAGATACGGTACGGGGCAGTCTGTCTGGGACAGTATCATGCGCAATACCAACCTCATAATTGCAGCCAAGACTGTAGTCGTTGCAGGCTATGGATGGTGCTCGCGCGGTATAGCGATGAGAGCAAAGGCTCTTGGAGCTAAGGTTATTGTCACGGAAATCAACCCGGTCAAGGCCATCGAAGCCAGAATGGACGGTTTTGATGTTATGAAAATGGAACAGGCAGCGCCTCTTGGAGATATATTTGTATCGGCTACAGGCTGCTGCAAAACAATAACGGCAGAGCATATGCTCACAATGAAAGAAGGAGCAATTCTTACCAACGCAGGGCATTTCAACTGCGAAATAGATATGGCAGCTCTTGAAAAGGCTGCAGTCAGCAAAAAAGAAACCAGAAAAAACATAATGGGCTATGAGCTTGCAAACGGCAGATGGGTGAATGTTATTGCAGAAGGCAGGCTTGTCAATATTGCAGCGGCAGACGGACATCCTGCGGAGGTTATGGACATGAGCTTTGCGGTGCAGGCTCTTTCGGCAATGTATATCAAAGAAAATTACAGACAGCTCGAAAACAAAGTAATAGATGTTTCCGGGGAAATTGACGATATAGTTTCAAGAAGAAAACTTGCGGCATGGGGCGTTGAGATAGACGAGCTTACAGATGAGCAGAAATCATATCTTAACAGCTGGCAGGTCTGATTCACAAGGAGGTATTATGTATACAGCAGATGAACTTAAAAGAGTAAAGGCAGCCATTGAGGTCAATGTCAGAAAGGCGATTGACGAATACGAGGCAGAGAACGACTGCGTCGGTATGTATCTGGACCCTGTTATAGCATACCATGATGCCAAGGATCCGGCGTTCGACACATTCTACAGAATGGGAATATGCAGACACCCTGCGGAGATTTACAGACCGGGGAATACACTGGTGCTGTTTTTCCTGCCGTACAGAGAGGACATATCAGAGAGCAACAGAGGCGGTAAGGCCACTTCTGAGCAGTGGCTTACAGCCTACAAAAAAGGCACAGGCCTTATTATGAGAATCAACAGAGCCATCAGAAATACCCTTGAAAGCAGGGGCAGACTTGTATCGTGCCTGAACACTCCGATTGACTGGAACGAAAAAAAGGCTGCAGAGGAGTGGTCATTCAAGCTTGCATCGTATCTTGCAGGCATGGGAGAGTTTAAAACCGCAGGCTCATTTATGACAGCAAAAGGCTCCGGCGGCAGATTTTCCGGCATCATAACCGATGAAGTGCTTTATGATGAGAAACCGAAAGCGCGGACGCAGGAGGAATACGAGACTATGGTATCGGACATCAGAAAAGCGGCGCTTTATGAGGGAATGCCGTCGGCAGAGTGTATTGCAGCCTGTCCGTGCGGGGCAATCTCCAAAGACGGAATCGACAGGTTCAGATGCCAGCAGCACTGCAAAACCCTGAATGAATATGTGCCTTCACCGGATGCCTGCGGCAAATGCTTTACAATCTGACCCGGCGAGCGAAATATGCTGCGGGGCAATTGAGAGTAACAAATTAAAGACATCAGTCATATGCTATACTAAACTTTTCAAAAAGCAGGTGATTAAATGTCAAATAATTGCGGCCTATTAGGCGGAGAAGGTGTAGATACTAGTTTACTGTTCTTCTTCCTGTTATTAGTGATTATTTTCTGTAATTGCTACGGGAATTAGATATCTGTACCTACGACCGGCAGAGGACTCTTTTTTAAGGGTCCTCTTTGAATACCACTGCAGGCAGGCTGCGGGAAGCAAAAAAGGTCAAAGGAACTATTGCACAGACAATCGGCATTGATTGATAACCTGTGCAACAGTTCCTTTTGTGCGGGAATGGTTTATTCCGCTGTTTCTTCCTTTTCGGCCAGAATCTTTTCGTACTCTGCAAATATTGCATCCTTGATTCTGTTGCGTGTTTCAGAAAGAAGAGGGTGTGCGATATCTCTGAAATCGCCTTCTCCCATTTTCTTGCTAGGC
>CAVJEY010000220.1:0-3351 GCA_963648745.1 Christensenellaceae bacterium Phil1 | reverse complement strand
CGAAACAGCAGTTATGCACCATTAGCTCAGTTGGTAGAGCACCTGACTCTTAATCAGGGTGTCCACGGTTCGAGCCCGTGATGGTGTACCAGCACAAACCCTTGAAATTTCATGGTTTCAAGGGTTTTTATTTTGCTTCGCTTCAGTAGTACAAAACTGCCCCGGTATTACTCCGAAGCAGTATTTCTTTTGAATTTAACATAATTGATATTCTTGCCGCCTGCGCTGAATCTGTCCTCATACTCTGTAGTCGTATATTTCGATTCATACCCGGAGCTGTGCAGATCCTCCGTGTATTCAAGTATCTCATAGCCCGACTCTCTGATTTCCTCCATGGAAAATGCAAACAGCGGATCGTTATCGGTTTTGAACTCTATAACTCCGTCCTTTTTGAGAACATCAAAATAGGTTTTGAGCCTGTCCCTGTGGGTCAGCCTTCTTTTGGCGTGTCTGTCCTTTGGCCACGGGTCACTGAAATTAAGATAGAGCTTATCAATCTCGCCCTTTTCAAACAGCTCGTTTGCATCGTCTATATACTTTGCGAAAAACAGAACGTTTTTGAGCTGCTCCGCCTTGGCTTTTTGAAGTCCTCTGACAAGCACATTCCTCTGTCCTTCTATTGCCAGATACATATTGTCCGGGTTTGCTTTTGCGTGGGATATTATGAACTGCCCCTTGCCGCAGCCTATTTCAAGCGCCAGCTCTCCTCCGGCATCTGCAAACAGCTCTCTCCATCTGCCTTTCATGTCACCGGGGGTTTCAACCAGATATTCTTTTGCCGCGTTTATTTTTTCTTCAAGATTTTTGATGTTTCTCTGCCTCATTAAAGAATTACCGCCTCTGTAATTGTTGCCGCAAGAAACGCTGCCAGCAGCACTCCTGCCACCGCATCCTTTCCTGCGAATTTTATTTCATTCATTCTTGTCCTGCCCTCATCGCCTCTGTAGCACCTTGCCTCCATTGCCATGGCAAGCTCAGAAGCTATCCTGAAAGCGCTTATGAACAGCGGGACAAGTATAGGTATCAGGCTCTTGGCTCTGCGTATAAGATTGCCGCTTTCAAAGTCTGCTCCTCTGGCCTGCTGTGCTTTCATTATCTTGTCCGTTTCCTCAAGCAGCGTGGGTATGAATCTCAGCGCTATAGTCATCATCATAGCAAGTTCATGTGCCGGCACCCCTATTTTTTTCATTGGAGCAAGCAGCTTCTCAATACCGTCTGTCAGGCTTATCGGTTTGGTGGTAAGCGTCAGCATGGATGAGCCTATTATGAGAAGAACCAGTCTGATGCCCAGAAACACCGCGGTTCTGATGCCCTGCCTTGTAATATGTAAAAATCCAAGGCTCCATACGACATCTCCCTTAACCATAAACAGATTCAGAACAAATGTGAATATTATGATTATAAATACGGGTTTGAGACCTCTGAGTATGAACCTGAGAGGCACCTTCGACACCGCAATTACAGCTCCCAGCGCTGCCGCGGATATTATAAAGCCGTAAAAATTATCCACTATGAACAGCGCCACTATATATACGATGGTCGCTGTTATTTTTATTCGTGCATCAAGACTGTGCACCCACGAATTGCCGGGGTAGTACTGCCCCAGTGTTATATCTCTAAGCATTTGTATTTCCTCTGATTGCCCTGTATATTTCTTCGACAGCCCTGTCCCTTGTCAGGATATTGCGGTCAAGGTCAAATCCCCTGTCATTCAGCATATCTATAAGTTCTGTAACAGGCGGAGCCGCAAGCCCCATCTGTTTGAGTTCCTGTCTTCTTGCAAACACCTCTTCGGGGGTTCCCTCCATTACCGCATGGCCTCTGTCCATAACTATAACTTTGTCGCACATTGAAGCAATGTCCTCCATATTATGCGAAACCATTATGGTAATATTGTTTTCATGCCTGTGAACGCGGATTATCATATCCAGCACATCACTGTGAGCCTTGGGGTCAAGTCCCGCCGTCGGTTCATCAAGTATCAGCACCTTTGGCTTCATTGCTATAACTCCGGCTATGGCGACTCTTCTTTTTTGTCCGCCCGAAAGGTCAAAGGGCGATTTGTCCTTAATCTGCTCATAGTCAAGCCCCACCAGCTCTATGGCCTCTCTGACTCTCGCTTCAAGCTCATCATCTGCAAGCCCTATATTCTTAGGTCCGAACGCAACATCTCTGAATACTGTTTCTTCAAACAACTGATATTCGGGATACTGAAACACAAGGCCCACTTTTTTGCGTATCTCGCGCATTACGGTTTTGCCGTCACAGATGTTTTCTCCGTCTATGTATATACTGCCTGTCTTTGGCCTGACAAGGCCGTTGAGATGCTGCACCAGCGTGGATTTGCCGGAGCCTGTATGACCTATTATTCCCGCTATCTGCCCATCGTCGATAAAAAAGCTGACATCCTGTACCGCAACTGATTCATGCGGCAGACCTTCGTTATATATATGTGTTAGATTCTCTACTTTAACTGACATATTGCTTTTACCAACTCCTCTGTATCTATAATCCCCTGAGGTATATCAGCGCCTCTTTTTCTGAGCCTGTCCGCAATATCTGCGGCCATAGGCACTCTGAGTCCTGCCGCTTCAATGGCCTTTCTGTCTGAAAACACCTCCTGCGGCGTACCGTCCGCCGTAACGCTTCCGCCGTTCATAATAACTATGCGGTCTGCATCCGCGGCCTCCTCCATAAAATGAGTTATGAGAATTATCGTAATCCCCTCGCTGTGAAGCTTCCTGATGATATTCATAACCTCGCTGCGTCCTTTGGGATCAAGCATGGCGGTAGGCTCATCAAATATGATACACTCCGGCTTCATTGCTATCACTCCGGCTATGGCTATTCTCTGCTTCTGTCCGCCCGAAAGCATATGCGGCGCTTTTTTGCGGAAATCATACATATCAACAGAAAACAGCGCTTCATCCACTATACCTCTGATATCCTCTGATTTAATACCTATATTTTCGGGACCGAAGGCAACATCGTCCTCCACTATTGATGAAACCAGCTGATTGTCCGGGTTCTGAAACACCATGCCCGCGGTCTGCCTTATATCCCAGAGCCTGTCTGCATCCTTTGTATCAAAGCCTTTGACATATACAGCTCCCGAAGTCGGAATAAGCAGCGCATTAAAGGTTTTGGCGATTGTCGATTTGCCTGAGCCGTTCTGACCTATTATGGCCGTGAAGCTGCCTTTTGCAATCTCTATACTTATATCGCTGACCGCAGGTTCCGGCAAAACACCCTCATCTGCAGGATAACGGAATATTAAATTTTCAGTGCGTATTATTTTTTCCATAAATCCACCATTAAAAATATGTCTAACCAGTTAACTATACCATATCC
>CAVJEY010000219.1:0-3373 GCA_963648745.1 Christensenellaceae bacterium Phil1 | reverse complement strand
ACCTGTCTTTTCCATTTTCGTTCTAGCATGATACAAACATCTTCCTTATCTTATCTTCATCAAGATTGGTGCCTATTACGCAGGCCTTGCCTGTAAGCTGCGCGCCGCCTGTCCTGATGTCTTTTTCGCCCGGAATATAGTCAAAATGCAGCCAGCTTCCGTCCCTGGCCTCAACAATACCCTTGGCTCTGAGCACTGTGCCTGTTTCTTCTATATGGTCAAGTATGTCGCTGATTTCCTCTTTGTCAAATTTGTGTATGGTTTCGATGCCGCAGCTTGTAAACACTTCGTCCGCGTGATGGTGATGGTGATGGTGTTCGTGATCGTGGCAGCCGCATTCACAGTCATGGTCATGATGTTCATGTTCATGCTCATGATGATGCTCATGGCAGCCGCACTCCTCATCATGGTGATAATGCTCATGTTCATGTTCATGTTCATGTTCATGATGATGGCAGCCGCAGTCATTCATGGCATCTAAAATCTGTCCGCCTGAAATGCTGTCCCAGTCGGTGGTTATAATCGGCGCCTCAGCGTTGTGCTCTCTGATCATATGAACAGCCTCTGCCAGCCTGTCCTCTGCCATTCCTTTGGTATGGCTCAGCACAATAATATCCGCATTTTCTATCTGGTTGTTAAAAAACTCACCGAAGTTTTTCATATACATTTTGCATTTTTTGGCGTCAACCACAGTCACGCCTGCCGCAATATCAATTTCCTCCACCTGCTGCGCAGCCTCTTTGACATCGCTTAATTTGCCTACGCCCGACGGCTCTATTATTATTCTGTCGGGTTTCAGCTCCTGCGCAACTTTTTTGAGGGCATTTGTGAAATCTCCCACCAGCGTGCAGCATATGCAGCCGGAGTTCATCTCTGTTATCTCTATGCCTGAATCTGCGAGAAATCCCTTGTCTATGCCGATTTCTCCAAATTCGTTTTCGACTATTACAAGTTTTTCACCCTTGTATGCCTCATCTGCAAGCTTTTTGATGAGTGTCGTCTTGCCTGCTCCTAAAAATCCTGAAAATATGTCTGTTTTTATCATTTACAGTCACCTCTTTCTAACGCCTTTAAATAAATATTATCATATTTTTAGGAATTTACAACTCATAGCCATGATATATTTTTGCGTTTTGTTGGGTAAACAACATTTTTTTATTCCGTTATAATGTATAATTTTTTTCTGAAAGGTATTTATCATATGACAGATTTTGATATTACATTTATTCACAGCACACCGCTGTTCAGAAAAATAGGCGAGAAGGAATTCTCTCAAATATACAGCATTATTTCACCTGTCATCAGAACCTACAACAGAAATGAAATAATTACAATGCAGGGAGAGGAAGTCAAAGATCTTGGCATTCTCAAGGAAGGCTCTGTTTTTGCCGTAAAATACCACTATGACGGGAGTACTCAGCTTCTGAAGCTTTTGCACTCGCCGGACATTCTGGGTCTTGAATCGGTTTCCTCGACCTTTTGCACAAGTCCCTGCACTCTGACTGCGGGGGAATACTGCTCCGTTGTGTTTTTTCCTTATGACCGCCTTATAAATTCCGGCAGGCTTTCCCATGAAACGGAAAAAACACTTATGCAGAATATATTCAATATACTTTCCGACGAAAATATACGCTCCATGTATAAGGTAGACGTGCTTTCAAAACGCACACTGAGAGAAAGAATCACAACTCATCTCAGTATAATTTCGGAAAAAAGAAACAGCAAAAGCTTTGACATAGGGATGAATCAGGAACAGTTCGCCCAGTATTTATGTGTGAATCGAAGTGTACTTTCAAATGAGCTTAACAAAATGAGAAAAGACGGCCTTATCGACTTTCATAAATCATTTTTTACAATAAACGACTGATTATCTGCATATTTCAGCAAAATTGTATCTGATGTGCGCAAACTTGCACCGGAAAATGTTGTATATACAATATAACGTGATTTTCAGTTATGCTAAACTTCATCTCAAGGTAAAATTAAAATCTGATTTGAGGTGAATTATATATGCTTACTCTAAAAAATTATATAAACGGTAAGTGGGTGGATGCTCTTTCGGGCAAAACAACCGAAATCATAAACCCTGCAACACAGGAGGTAATAGCTCATGCTCCATACGGCAACGATAAGGATGCGGAGCTTGCCATAAAAACTGCCGCAGATTCTTTTTACAAAACGAGAGAGTGGCGCGATATGGACGCTATGAAGCGTTCAGACATACTTCTCAAAGTAGCCGACCGGCTCGAAGCGCGTACGGAAGAATTTACAAAATGGGAATGCATCAACGGAGGCAAAACTCTTTCCGAAGCAGCTACCGATGTTGACGATGCTGTTCACTGCTTCCGTTACTATGCAGGCCTCATAAGAACGCCTGAAGGGAATATTTACAATGTAAACAGCGACTGCGGCAGAATGCATTCCTATACAGTACATGAACCTGTGGGCGTATGCGCGCTGATTACGCCGTGGAACTATCCTCTGCTTATGGCTGCATGGAAACTGGCTCCGTCTCTTGCTGCAGGCAACTCAGTTATTTTCAAGCCGGCTTCGTACACACCGGTTACATCATATATGCTGTTTGAAATATTTGAACAGGCAGGTATTCCTGCAGGGGCTGCAAACCTTGTTATGGGTTCAGGCGCTTCCGTAGGTCAGGCGCTTTCGGAAAGCCGGGATGTAGATATGCTTTCATTCACAGGAAGCACCTCCGTAGGTCAGGGAATTGCCCACGCCGCTGTCGGAAATCTTAAAAAAATCGGACTGGAGCTTGGCGGCAAATCGCCTAATGTGATTTTCCCCGACGCAGACCTTGATGAGGCTGTAAACTGGGCAATCGCAGGCGCTTTCGGCGGCGCGGGTCAGGTATGCGCCGCAGGTTCAAGAATAATTGTTCACAAGAGCATCCATGATGAATTCATGGAAAAATTCGTTGCAGCAACAAAGAATCTGACAGTCGGAATTCCTTCGACAGATCCCGACATCGGCGCTGTTATCTCACGTTCTCAGCTTGAAACAGTGCTTTCATATATCGAAAGCGGTAAAGAAGAAGGCGCTGTACTCAGATGCGGCGGCAGCAGATATACAGATAACGGCTGTGAAAACGGTTTCTTCGTAGAACCTGCAATATTCGACAACTGCACGCGGGATATGCGTATTGTACGCGAGGAGATTTTCGGGCCTGTAGCTTCCGTTCTCACATTTGAAACAGAAGAAGAAGCTGTCCGTATGGCAAACGATACAGAATACGGTCTTGCAGGCGGAGTCTTCACAAGAGATATTTCACGTGCATTAAGAGTTATTTCCGAAATCAGAGCGGGAATAACATGGGTTAACTGCTACGGCCCCACATTCAGCGAAGCTCCTTGGGGCG
>CAVJEY010000218.1:0-3420 GCA_963648745.1 Christensenellaceae bacterium Phil1 | reverse complement strand
CTGATGTAATAAAGTATCTGATAATACCTGCAATAGCGGCAGCTGTCTGCATATACCTGTGGTTCAGCCTTACAATAGCAGCAAAGATAGTAGGTTTCTCATGGCTGGCACTTGGAGTTATATTCCTTGCAATCAAGACAAAAGGCTTCAAGGAACTTCCGCCGGAAATGAATTTATAGGTCAGGTGTTTATGAAACAACTTTTTGATATTAATATTATACAGCAAAACGACATACCCGTAGACGGAACCTGCATAGGAAATGCACTGGTTTCGCCTACAACAGGAGGCAGCTTTTCAGGTGAAATAAGCGGCACTGTCATGCCGGTGGGCATGGGTATTACATATACTCCGTATGAAGGCAAAAACGACATAATATCGACTCTGATGCTTCATACTGATGACGGCGCTGATATCATAATGGATATGAAGATGTATCTTGATATTGACGCCAGCTATGAAGAAAAGCTTATGCGGGGAGAAAGCGTTTCACCAGACAGCTATTACTTCAAAGGAACAGTCAGCTTCAAAACAGGAGATGAAAGATACAAATACCTTGAGAGAAAGGTATGTATATGTGAATCGCAGATAGAAAACTGGGAAAGCGTTAAAGCTTCTGTGTATCTGGTGTAAATTAAAAGAGTGTATTGCATTTTCATCTGTGCAATACCTCTTTTATAACATAGAAAATTTTGTCGTTTTACATATCATTTCCGTAAAACAGCGTTAAAACGACATTGTATATAAAATGATTTTGCTATAGTCTGAAGATGTATATGTTTGGATTATGCAAAGGAGATGATTTGACTTTTATGAGTTCAGACAAAAAAGATGGATAGTGCTGGGGCTTGGCTGCCTTATCAACCTGTGCGCAGGCTCGCTTTACGGCTGGAGGCTTCATTATTCTGATGATATATAAATTGAGAGAAAAACGGAGGGATAGGTGATTTTATGTATGCAGACAAAATATTTATTAACGGCAGCATATATACTGAAAACAAAGAAATGATGCAGGCTGAGGCTGTAGCGGTAAAGGGAAGCAGCTTCATATGTGTGGGCAAAAACGAAGAATGTATGAAATACAGAGGAGATAACACGCAGGTGGTGGACCTGGAAGGCAAAACAGTCATTCCGGCTCTGATAGACGGACATACGCATCCTGTGACAGTTGCCAAGACATACTGGCATGTCAGAATGCCTCTGACCCACGACAGGGAAAAGCTCCTTGCAAATATCAGGGAATATGCGGCAAAGCATCCCAAAGAGAGTTGCCCGTATTTTTACGGTGAAAGCTATTTTGCGGAGACCTTTGGGACAGAGGGGCCAAAAAAAGAAATACTCGATGAGATAATATCGGACAGACCGGCAAGAATACAGGATTTCACAGATCATGCCTGCTGGTACAACTCCATAGCCCTTGAAATGCTTGACGGCAAAGCCGGAAGCCCCAAAGGGGAAGCTGAGTTCATAAAAGACGAAGCAGGACAATACACAGGCTGTGGGCTCTTGAAGCGGGACCTGACACCGACTACGGAGTATACAGGGCTCTTAACTGGAACCCTCCGCAGGGAACAGAGGAAGAATCGGTGTCACCTTTCCTTGATTTTCTCAAGAGCAAGGGTGTTGTATGCCTTATGGACGGCTTTACAGAAAATGAAGAAAGCATCAGAATGTTTTATGAAATGGACAAAGCCGGCAGACTCAATATGTTTTATGAGGGCACCAGCCTTATGGGAACATATGAGGAGCTTGATGAGGCCGTTGCAAGAGTACGCGACTGGCAGAAAAAATACACATCAGAGCACGTTCATATCAACACAATCAAGTTCTTTATGGACGGAACAAACGAGATGGGTGACAGCGCAAGCCTTGAGCCGATGAAAAACGATCCGTCTGGCAGTAATTTCGGGCCTGCCAACATAACTGAGGAGCAGCTTACCGATGTGCTTGTCAGACTGAACAAAGAGAAAATAGATTTTCATGTTCATGTGGTTTGCGACAGAGGCTTTCGCATCTGCTGCAATGCAGTCGAAAACGCAAGAAACATCTGCGGAGATGACTGGAAAATATATGTGACCCTTGCTCACTGCGAGCTTGTGCACCCTGATGATATGAAGCGTGTTGCAAAGCTTGGAATATTTATAGACTGGACAACCCACTGGTCAGGCGGCTACTTTGGCACAGCCGCAATAGAATATCTGGGCAGAGAACGCTGGAACACCATGTATGATTTTACAAAGATAATCGCAGACGGCGGAATGGTAGGCTTTTCAAGCGACCTGTTCAGCTATCAGGAGGCTCACAGAGGCGATCCGTACTTCGGAATGCAGACTGCCATGACAAGAAAAGACATACTTATGCCACTTGACCCCGATGAAATACCAGGAAGCGTAAGACCGCCCGAAACAGCAAAGCTGTCACTTGAGCAGCTTCTGCGAGGCTATACCTACAACAATGCGTTCAGAATGAGAATGATTGATAAAATGGGAACCATAGAGACAGGTAAGCTGGCAAATCTGATAGTGCTCAACAAAGATATATTCAGCCTTGAGGCGGAGGAAGTGCATACCGTTAAACCCGATATGGTACTGTTTGAGGGCAAAGAGCAGGAGCTTAAGGAAATATCCTTCTAAACATTAGCATAAAATAATCACAAAAAGATAATGTTGTAATTTTTGCAATATTATCTTTTTATTTTTGCTTTCGTTTGGATGAAGCATATCGAGGAATATGATGTTTATGGGACAACAGTCAAACGCAGGATGTATGAAACAGATGAAAAAGAGCGGTATATTCATATATATCACAGCATTAACAAAGAAAGCAGTGAACGTACTCTTTTATCAAAAAAAGTTTCGTCAAATGAAATCCTATCTCTTAAAACATACGAACGAGGTCATCACTTTTGGTCCTTCGTTCAGTAAATATTTCCTCTTGCATTACAACGAGGAAAATAATGTGTTTCTGTTTCCGGAAGATCGAACGCAGGTAATAGAACGTGAATTTGCAGCGCTAATCATACGGAATAGGATTTATAACGCTCTGAAAGATGAAATGAAGGAGATTAAGTGAAATGGGAAAACAGATAAAAAGCAGCAGCTCTGATGCAATAAAGCAAAAGATTGAAAAGGCTCAGGCCAAAGTAATAAAAGCCCGCGCTTTTGGGGATGTGCGCAAAGCCTTATTTCGGAGAAATGCATATTTTCACTATTTTCCGGTATAATAAATCGCGTGATATTGACATCGCTGTTGGTCGTGGGTATAATATCATTACGGGAAAATGCAACTATTCACACTTTCCCGAAGTAAGGAGCGTGAGACTATGAAACAAATCAGGCGAGACCTGTATCTGAACCGACTGATAGAACGAAGAGAAAACGGCATGATAAAGGTCGTCACCGGCATCCGCCGATGCGGAAAAT
>CAVJEY010000217.1:0-3435 GCA_963648745.1 Christensenellaceae bacterium Phil1 | reverse complement strand
TTATGGCTCCGTTTGCACCGTTTATCTCAGATGAGATTTACACAGACCTTACAGGCGCAGAATCAGTTCACCTGAGCTTCTTCCCTAAATCGGATCCGGCCCTTATAGACGAAAAGGCAGAGGAAAGAATGGATCTTGTGAGGGATATTGTCGCACTGGGCAGAGGCATCCGTGAAAAACAGAGAATCAAAGTAAGACAGCCTCTCAATGAAATCCTCGTTGACGGCAAGTATGAAGCAGTTATAGAAGATCTGGTACCTCTTGTTATGGAGGAACTCAATGTCAAGGGTGTTAAATTTGAAAAACAGCTTGACAAATACATGAACTATTCACTGAAGCCTAACTTCAAGGTGGCAGGACCGGCTCTGGGCAAAAACATCAAGGCCTTCGGAGCAGCTCTTGCGGCAGCGGATGCGGCAGCAGTCGTGGCAGAGCTTGAATCAGGCGGCAAATGTGTTCTCAAGGTAGGCGATGAAGACATGAAGGTCGAAAAAGACTTTGTGGATATAAGAATCGATGCCAAGGAAGGCTTTGCTGTTGCAATGGAAAATAACCTGTTTGTAATCCTTGACACAAACCTTGATGCGGAGCTTGTGGACGAGGGCTTTGCAAGAGAGCTTATCTCCAAGGTTCAGCAGCTCAGAAAACAAAAAGGTCTTGAAATGATGGACAACATCAGCATCACAATAGCTGCAGACGATGAAATATCGGCAGCTGTTAAGAAGCACAAAGACTATATCATGAAAGAAACTCTTGCCCTTGCACTGGATGCAGGCAATGCACCTGAGGAATTTGACCTTAACGGACACAAGACAGGAATAGCGATAGAAAAAAGATAAGGACATCGGGAGAATACCGGAGAGGCAGATATGAAAAAAACAGAGATGTATGTAAACAGCCCTGCCGGGGGCAGACTGCCGCAGCAGTTCAATGAGGAAAACTACAAAAAAGTACAGGCATATCACAGGAGTCTTGACGTATATGCGCCGACACCTCTTGTCAGCCTCGACAGTCTTGCAGAGGAGCTGGGAGTAAAGGCCGTATACCTCAAGGATGAATCCAGACGCTTTGGGCTTAATGCTTTCAAGGCGCTTGGAGCCTCCTATGCCGTAGGCAACCTCCTGAAAAACATGGATCCGGGCAAAAATCCGGTATTTGTTACGGCAACCGACGGCAATCACGGCAGAGCGGTGGCATGGGCTGCGGCTCAGGCCGGCTGCAAAGCAGTTGTGTTTATGCCAAAGGGCACTGCGCAGTGCAGAGTGGATGCGATTCACGAAGTGTCTGATGCAGAGGTTACGGTAACAGACCTGAATTATGATGATGCGGTCAGACTTGCTGCGGCATATGCGAAGGAGCACAATGCTTATCTGGTGCAGGATACAGGCTTTGAAGGATATGAGGACATACCGTGGGATATTACACTTGGGTATACCCATATGGCGGCAGAGGCTGCTGATCAGCTTGGCGGCCTGGTACCGACTCATGTATTCCTGCAGGCAGGCGTAGGCTCTATGGCAGGCGGAGTGCTGGGATATCTGACAGACAGATACGGAACCGGCAGCTTCAGAACATCGATTATGGAAGCATGGGATGCGGCCTGCATATTCGATTCGGTAAAACAGGGACATCCTGTCGCGTCGGGAGGAAACCCTGAGACTATAATGGCGGGGCTTAACTGCGGAGAAGCCAATATATTCACATTTCCTGTGCTGAGAGATTTTGCCGAGTTTTTCTTCAAACTGCCTGATTCTGTTACGGAAGAAGGTATGAGAAGACTTGCAGAAGAGGGAGTTGTTGCAGGTGAATGCGGAGCAGTAGGCGCGGGGCTTCTGATAAACATTTGCAAAAAACAGGTATTTGCAGACATGAAAGCTCAAATGGGTCTTGATGAAAATTCGATTGTGCTTCTGTTCAGCACAGAGGGCAACACAGACCCTGACAGCTATGACAGAATTGTAAACGGATAAAATAAGCCGCTGTATCAACCAACGAATACAGCGGCTTTTATCTGCAAATCAGTTTTCGGATCTGCATACTGCGCATATTATGATTTCTGTGACTACGGCAATTGCAATTCCCGTTGCGGCGGATACTGCGCACAGCGGTATGCTGTCAACGCTTCCTGAGGCAAAGACTGTGGCAACAGCCGCAAATACAGCAGGAATCTTATTAAACCATGTGCCCGAAAAAAACTTTATATGTATGTACAGCAGCAGAAATGTAAGTACAAGTTCTGCTGATGCAAGAGCGGCGATATGAGGGATATTGAAAAATTCCTCAGGCAGTCTGTAGCCGTACATGTAGCCAAAGGCCCATACATACCCTGCAAGCAGGCTGCAAATATAGTTTGGAAGCTGTTTTTTGTCTGCGCCAAATGCCATTGTCAGGAAAAACCCTATATATACAGCCCAGAGAAAACCGTCTAAAAACGGCACCGCCGTAAATACGAGGGTTATGAGGGCAAAGGCAATTCCGCGAACCGAGGCTGTGACAAATGCTCTGTCTTTTTTCAAGGATGACCTCCCGTACATATTATTCAATGCCTGTTCTGTTTTCTTTTATTTTTGTCCTGATGCTGTCAAGCAGGGTTTTCACCTCATCGTTTTGTGACAGGTCGTATACTATGTCAAGGAAATACAGAGCGGACTGCATATCTTTTGACTTCAGATCATCAAGCGCATAAGCGTAGGCGCTGTTCAGAAGCTTCTTGTTTGCGCCCAGCGGAAATCCCAGGTCGTGAGCATATTTGCGCACATCAAGCAGAGTAGGCATATAGAATTCGTCTCCCAGAAGCTGTTCAAGCACTGTAAGTGAAGCTGCAGCGGGCTTATGGTCCGGGTCGTATCTCAGGACAAGCACATAGCAGCCTGCAGCCTCTGCAAACCATTGTTTCTCTGTAAAATAATATGCCAGATTCATATAGCACTGCAGAAGTTCTGCTGTCTTAAACACATTTGAAAAAGAATTAAATGCCAGAAGTCCGTACTTGTCGATATTACCCAGGTTCTTTTCGGCTTCCATGTATCTCCACGTGTGTTTCATTGCAACAGGATTCCATTTAATGGCTTTGCGGTAAAACGAAGCGCTGTCTGTATACTTCTCCAGCTCAAACAGTATATCCCCGTGGAGCGTATAGATGCCGGCATAGGGGAAATCTGCATATGCAAGTTCCTTTTGAGGTCTGTATAATTCTCTGTAGACGACCTCCTCCATGGGCTCGGTAAAATTATAGTATTCTGTGTCTGTAAAGTCTGTATGCTCTGCGCGGTCATCTGCTGCTTTTACAAGCGTTTCCGAAAGCTCAAGCGCCTTTTCGGGCTGATTGTCCGAAAGCAGGTTTTCAATATTATCGAGTAGGGAAACTGCAGCGCTGTCTGTGGCTGCAAACCATTTGCGCAGCTCATATATTTCACTGTTAAAATCCATTAAAGC
>CAVJEY010000216.1:0-3440 GCA_963648745.1 Christensenellaceae bacterium Phil1 | reverse complement strand
AAGGCTGCCTCAAGCGTACCTGCAAGACCCTCAGGTATATATTTTTCTATTTTGCCGTCTATGTATGACTGCTTCTGTTTTTTTCGTCTGATAAGAAAATCCGTTTCGGAAATTCTGGCTTTTGTAAGCTCTTTTTTGAGAGTTTTTTCGTCCATAATATATCTTCTCCTGCATGAGCAAGCAGAAAACGTTTCCTGTACTTTATATTTATATATCTGTGCACCTTGCTTAAATACACGATATCCGAGCATCCTGCCGCAGCACCCGCTATGGGTACAAGCTGCAGAAATTTAAGATAAAGTATCCGGTTTGAAAGCTCTTCTGATGTATACTTCATCTGAGCCTCTATATCGCCCTCACGATAGATATATCTGCCGCTGTCTATACTGTCTATAAGCTCATCTACCTCTTCATTGAGCGCTTCGGCTGTTTCTCCTGAAGATATTGCAGCCTCCATCATCTTGAGCATCAGATACTGCTCCTCCTGTTTTTCGTAGTCAAAGCCGTAGCACAGGGCAGTAAGGTATATATCGCGAAATGCCACGCTTACAAACATAGGAATATCTATAAGGCCTCTGCCGAGAATCCCAAGTCCTATGCCTATACAGCCTGCTATGATACCGTCAAGCACTCCCAGTCTCCATGCTTTGCGGTGAAATGACTTGACGCTGAGTCTGTTGTCTGCCGCTGCAGCAAACTTCCTGTCTTCTTCAAAGGTCATTTTCATACGTTTTTCGCTGTAGGTTTTTTTGATAACCATGCGTCCTCTGCTGAATATGAGACTGAAAGCTTTACCAAAGGCTGCATTCAGTTTGCTGCTTAGTTTTTTCGGTATAATTCTGTTTACCACGCTCTGTATATATGAGCCTTCATTGGAGGAAGCTCTGTAAAGAAATTTCTTTTCTCTTTTCTTCACTTTTTGCAGTTCTTTTTTTATTGCGTTTCTGTTCATTGTCCGTCCTCTGGTTAAACCTGTCTGGTGCCAAGGAACTCCTCTACATATTCAACATCAGACGGTGTATCTATATACTGCGTACCTCGTTTCTGTCTTGTTTCTCTGCCCTTGCCGGTTATGAGAACCACTGCGTTTTCACCGGCTTCATCTATGGCTCTTCTGATTGCCTCACGCCTGTCCTCAATTATGTCATAGCTGCAGTGCTGATTCTTCACGTGCTGCGCTATTTCATTGCATATTTTGGTGACGGACTCCTCACCTCCGTCCTCCTCTGTTATGAATACATGGTCTGAGTATCTGCCTGCAATCTCACCCAGCTCTTTTCTTCTGCCTAAGGCTTTCCTGCCGGGGCAGCCGAACACTATTGATATTTTTCTGCCCGGATATTCTTTTTGGGTTGACTTAAAAAGAGTTTCAAAGCTCATTTTGTTGTGGGCATAATCAACTATAACATCTAAGTTTCTGGAGGAATCGGTATATACCTCCATTCTGCCGCTCACTCTTGCTTTTTTGAGTCCTGATTTAATATACTGCACAGGTATTTTGAGGCTGTGAGCAACGGCAACTGCCGCAAGAGCATTGTCTGCGTTAAACAGGCCCTTCATTGAGAGTACGAATTTCTCGTCAAAGCTGCTGCACACGGCCTTAAATGATATGCCGCCCGGCTCTGCTTTGACATCATAGCCGCATATATCGGCATCAGGCCTGTCTATACCGAAGGTAACAAGCGCGGGTGCTTTTGATGCCACCTTCATAACTTCTTTTTCGTAATCTGTGTTTAAGTTCACAACTGCAGTGCGGCACTGGGAAAACAGTCTGAGCTTGGAATGAAAATAGTCGTTAAAATCAGGATGCTCTATACCGCTGATATGATCCTCGCCTATATTCAGGAAGCATCCGATTTCATATTCTACCCCCAGAGTTCTGCCGTATTTGAGAGCCTGACTTGATACCTCCATGGTGAGATATTCTATGCCGCTCTGAACAGCATTGGCAAAGTGTCTGTGAAGCTCGAATGTTTCGGGAGTGGTCAGATGCGACTCCTCGTTTATAACTCCGTCGTAATTGTCGATTCCTGAAATTATGGCGCTTCTCGGTTTGCCGCAGGCTCTGAGATAATCGTCAAGTATATATTTGACAAAATACGCTGTGCTTGATTTGCCCTTGGTGCCTGTGATGCCCGTAAGATGCAGCCTGTCCCAGATATTGTTGTAAAAAAGGTTTGCCGTATATCCCATGGCAGCCCTGATATCGTTTACGATAACCGCCGTCACATCCTGATTTTCGGGAAGCTCGTATTCCTTCTCACTGACATATGCAATGCTGCCTTTTCTGATTGCGTCATAGAGATATTCAGGCGAAAAATGCGCACCCTTGCACACAAAAAGTGTGTTGTTTTTAATGTCCGCCGAGTTGTATGATATATATTCGACTGAAGCATCGGTTTTCCCGGAAACAGAGATTAAAATCCCATGCTGTTTTAACAGCTCCGTATATTCTGAAATGCTGTGCCGCTTTGCTGTCATTTTAATTTACCTCCGCACAAAGGAATAACTTTTTTGGCCACAATCTCCATAGGGTCTACGAAAAAGTCGGAAAGTCTGTACTGATCCTTTACAACCGAAAGCTCCGTGCAGCCTAATATGGCACAGCTGCATTTTCTTCTGACAAGCTCTGCCTCTATTTTGTGAAAATCATCTATATTGATTCTGTTGCCGCTTTTGACCCCGTTATATATTATATCCATATTGAGCTTCTGCATTTCTTCCGAAAGCTCCACAGGCACCATATCGTATTTGAGCACCGCATCGTGATACATTCTCATTTTTACGGTGCCGTCAGTAGCCATTATTCCCACTCTGGTGCCTTTGCCAAACTGCTCATATACCGCATTTGCCGTTTCTTCAATCATATTTATGATGCTTATGCTGCTCAGCTGCCTGATCTGGTCTAAAAGCACATGGCATGTATTGCACGGAATTATTGCATATTCCGCTCCTGCACGCTCAAGTATGCCAAGATCGTTTTTGAGCTCTGCAAACAGTACATCAAGCTTGCCCTCAAATATCGCTTTTGTTCTGTCAATCATGGATGCATGGCTTAATATAACCATGTCTATGTGATCCTGATCGCACTCCGCCTCGGTGTTTTCGATAACATATTTGTAAAACACATCTGTCGCAAGCGGACCCATTCCTCCTATAACTCCTAAAACCTTATCCCGCATTTTTCCTCCCTATTTACCTAAATATTTTCTGAATTTGTAGTGCTGTCCCATCAGTGATTTGAACAGTCTCAGCTTCCTCATAAATTTGTTGTCCTCTTTGTAAAGCAGAGGATTTACATATCTGCCCTCCCTGATCAGGCGCTTCATTCTGGCTCTGTATTCCTCAGGTCTGATATAATCAAAGGCTACTTTTTTGGGAACTACCATCCACAGGTTCTCATTGTCAACAGCCTTAAATTCAAGAGGTCTGTCATAGAT
>CAVJEY010000215.1:0-3561 GCA_963648745.1 Christensenellaceae bacterium Phil1 | reverse complement strand
AAGGTCATTAAAATATTTACAGGGAGATAAGCCGTTTGGATTTGATTTATTTCAGATCAGACGGCTTTTTATGAGTAAACCGCCGGATAAAGGTATGAAAATGCATTTAAAGCGGCGGTTTGAACGCAAAAAAAGGCTGTTGACCGCCGCTTAAAAAGAGGTTATTATGTATATAATAATAAAAGAAGGTGTTACGGATATGATAGGAAGAACAAAAGAAACCGGAGAGCTGAATCGTTTGTATAACAGCGGCAAAGCAGAGCTTGTTGCTATTTATGGCAGACGTCGCATAGGCAAGACATATTTAGTTGACGAAACCTTTAAGGGCCGTATTACATTCAGACATGCAGGTTTGTCACCGGTGGAAGAAAACAAAAGCGGTATACTCAAAGCACAGCTGGAGCACTTTTACTATTCACTGCTTCTGCAGGGAATGAAAAAAAGCAAAAAGCCGGAAAGCTGGCTGGAGGCATTCTATATGCTGGAAAAGTTTTTAGAAGAAATTGATAACGGTGAAAGACAGATTGTGTTTTTAGATGAATTACCTTGGCTTGACACTCCGAGGTCCGGGTTTATGATGGCCTTTGAGGGGTTCTGGAATACATGGGGCTGTCATCGGGATAATTTAATGGTTGTTGTATGCGGCAGTGCAAATTCATGGATTTTAGATAAGCTGATAAACAGTCACGGAGGATTATATAACAGAGTTACTTATGAAATGAAGCTGGCACCTTTCACTCTTGGAGAATGTGAAGCCTTTTATGAGAGCAAAGAGGTGAAGCTGTCCAGATATGATATCGTGCAAAGCTATATGATCCTTGGCGGAATCCCGTATTATATGGGCTATTTTCAAAAAGGAATGAGTCTGGCGCAGAATATAGATAATATACTGTTTAACAAACGCGGCAAATTAAGAGATGAATATGATCGCCTGTTTGCATCGATTTTCAGTAACCCTGAGTCGATGAAAAAAATCGTTGAGCTTCTGTATGCCAAAAATGCCGGTTTTACAAGAAGTGAAATTGCAGAAAAACTGAATGTAAATGACGGGGGAAGACTGTCAAAGAGTCTTAATGCTCTTATTGCCAGCGATTTTGTTGTTAAATATATTCCGTTTGGAAAAGGAAAGCGTGAGCATTACAAACTGATTGATCCGTTTTGTCTGTTTTATTTACATTTTATTAACAAGAAACGCAACCAGAGTGAAAAATTCTGGAGTCAGAATGTAACCTCACAGCAGATTGCCGTATGGAGAGGCTTTGCTTATGAAAACGTCTGCTTTAATCATGTGCCTCAGATTAAGAAAGCATTAGGCATAAGCGGAGTGATTACCAGTCATTCAGCGTGGTCAAAGCGGAGAGATGATACGGACGGACTTCAGATAGATCTGCTTATTTCACGAAATGATAATGTAGTAAATATGTGTGAGATAAAATATTACAGTGATAAATTCACTGTAGAAAAGGAATATTATCAGGTATTGCTTCACCGTCAGGAAATTTTATCAAAAGAGGTTTCTCCTAAAATCTCTGTTTACAATACGCTGATAACAACATTTGGACTTGCATATAACGAATACAGCGGAATATTTTCTAATGTAGTAACAATGGATGATTTGTTTCAGGACTGATAGAAACCGCAGGGCAGAGTATTGCTGCTTCTGCGGTTTCTAACGGATGAAAGTCCCGAATCTATATAAAGGTGCATTGTGACAGGAACGATGCAGGCGCTGTTGTGTATATATTAAATCCCCTTTTTTTCAGATTTTCTGTGTGAATAAAGATAATAGATCAGGCAGACTGTCAGAGTAAATACAGCGGCGTATGCTGTGGATAAGCCTATATCAAAAAGCTGCGGATCCGGCTTTTTGCTTGCAAAGTACGCATATGGAATTTTCACAAGGAAAATAGCGCACAGTCCCTGTAACATCACAAAGGCGGTTTTGCCAAGTCCGTTGAAATATCCTGTCAGGCAGTAGGCAATAGAAAGTACAAAGCACTCGATGGATGTTGCTCGCAGGAATTCGGCTGAGTCCTGTATTACTGCCGCCTGACTTTCTGCCGCATCGCTGACAAACAGCATAGAAAGCACATCTCCGTGAAAATATGCCGCATATGCTATAATTCCGCCGAGAATAGCAGCGGTTCCCATTCCAAGCCACATTGCCTTTCCGGCGCGGCAAAGCATTCCTGCACCGGCATTCTGCGCCACAAAAGCGGAGATGGACTGCATATAGGACATTGGAATCAGCAGGATAAAAATAACCAGCTTTTCCGCAATGCCCACTCCGGCAGAGGCGGTAACCCCCAGTGCGTTGACAAGGCCGATAATGATAAGATATGAGATTTCATTACACATGTCCTGCAGCGCGATAGGCGAGCCGAGTCTGATAACGCATGCCGCTGTATTTTTGTGAAATGCAAGATGCTCTTTTGTAAATATAAAAGGCAGTCCTTTTTTCTTTATCAATATGAGAGAAAGCACAACACTGACTGCCTGAGCCGCTACAGTTGCGACAGCCGCCCCCGCTGCTCCCATTTTGAATCCGTAAATCAGGGTGATGTCGCCTGCAATATTGGTCACGCAGGCAATGGACACAAAAATAAGCGGGGATCTGGAATCTCCCATTCCTCTGAAAACGGCGCTGAGGAGATTGTAAGCGACGATACAAAGGCTTCCGCCGCCGCATATCTGTATGTACTGAACGGTCTGCGTAAAGGCTTCTTCGGGCGCGTTCATCAGATATGCAATCGGTTTTGCGACAGGCACCATTGCAATACTCAGAACAATGCCGAGGATGCCGAAAATCCTAATGCTTGCGCCGACCACCTGTGCCGAGCCCTCATCATCTCTGTGTCCGATGCGCTGACCCAGCAGCACGGTTGTTCCCATAGAAAGTCCTGTCACAATCCCTGTGATTATCTGCATGGTCTGGCTCCCTGTGGATACCGCGGAAATATCAGCCGTTGTACCGAATTTGCCGACTGCCCATAAATCCACTGCGCCGTAAAGTGCCTGCAATACCAGTGTCAACAGCACCGGAACGGCAAATTTTAAGAGCGAGGGAAGGATAGGCCCCTCTAAAAAATTGTTTTTAAGCTGCTTCATATAATAGGGTTATACTCCGTTTATTTCCTCAAAATTGATTTCCGAAACAATATCAAGCATTTCACAGAATCTGTCGATTTCCTCCGGTGAAAACCGGTCGGTTATTCGCCTGACCGCTTCGCTGTCCTGACGGCGAAATACCTTGTACTGCGGAATTGCTTCCTCGTTGACAGTCAGATAATTTCTGCGTTTGTCGTTTGGATCGGGAGTTTTGGTGATAAGATTCTGTTTTAACAGCTCGTTGAGTTTCAGAGTGACTCCCGGCTTTGAGATGTTCAGAAGCTCAGCCAGTTTAGAAGCAGTACAGGTGCCGTTCATCGTATAAATAAGTTCGATGTACAAAATACTGTTGTAAGTGATGTTTTTGTCTACAAACCGTCTGTTCATCAGTCGTAAATCGCACAGTGCCGTACTGTAATAAAAAGTATCCAGGGCTTTTCGTAAATCCATAAT
>CAVJEY010000214.1:0-3577 GCA_963648745.1 Christensenellaceae bacterium Phil1 | reverse complement strand
TGCCGACAGCCTTTGACAGCAGCACAGCCGCAACCGAAGAATCCACACCGCCGGACAGTGCGCAAAGCACCTTGCCATTGCCGACTTTTTCGCGGATTTCACGAATGGTCGTCTCAACGAAACTGTCCATCTTCCAGTCGCCTTTACATCCGCAAACCTTAAGAACGAAATTCTGTAATATCTTAAATCCTTCTATGGAGTGCATGACCTCCGGGTGAAACTGTGTCGCATAGAAACCTGCCTCCGCATTTTCCATAGCGGCCACCGGGCAGACCGGCGTATGCGCCGTTACCTTGAAACCTTCGGGAGCTGTTTCAATATAGTCAGTGTGGCTCATCCACATAATCGTATTGCCTACTGTTCCGCAACCCGTTGTTTCCGGACCGCCCACACCAAGATCTGCAAGCAACCCGCTGCGGTCATCAATAGTAACCTCAGTTCTGCCGTATTCACTTACCGGTGCGGTTGCAACCCTGCCCCCTAACTGGTGAGCAAGAAGCTGAGCACCGTAGCAGATGCCAAGCACCGGAACTCCAAGCCTAAAAATGTCAGGATTGCACTGCGGTGAGTCCTCGCCATACACACTGTTTGGACCACCCGTCAGAATAATTCCTGAAGGAGCCAGAGCCTTCAATTCGTCCACCGAAATCGTATAAGGGTGAACCTCGCAATACACATTACATTCACGAACACGGCGGGCAATCAGCTGATTATACTGACCGCCGAAATCCAAAACTATTATATTTTCTCTCATAACATCTACCTCAACTGCTTAATTATTTTTCTGATGAATCTTTTTGTTCGCTGATTTCACCATCACAGTTATTGCCAAAAGAGCCCAAAAGCCCTTTATCTGCAAGGCTTTCGGACTCTACTTCTTCTATTCCCATTCGATTGTCGATACAGGCTTGTCTGAAATATCCCAGAGCACTCTGTTAACTCCGTCAACCTCGGCAATAATTCTGTCACGAATTACAGCCAGTACACTAAACGGAATCTCAACAGCCTTAGCTGTTACGGCATCAACTGTATCTATAGCACGAACAACTACTGCCCATCCCATATATCTCTTGCCGTCCTTAATCCCTGTTGATTTAAGGTCAGGAATTGCAGCAAAATACTGCCATGGTGCAGGATTGAGCTTGCCTATTTCTTCTCTTACGATAGCATCGGCCTCTCTTACCGCTTCAAGTCTGTCTCTTGTGATAGCGCCTGTGCATCTTACACCAAGTCCCGGACCCGGGAACGGCTGTCTGTATACCATATTGTCAGGAAGTCCAAGCTGCTTGCCTACAACTCTGACCTCGTCTTTGTATAAAAATTTTACAGGTTCAACCAGCTCAAACTGCAAATCTTCAGGAAGTCCTCCCACATTGTGGTGAGCCTTGACTCCGTCTGATTCTAATATATCAGGATAAATTGTCCCCTGTCCAAGAAATTCTATACCGTCAAGCTTTCTTGCTTCTTCTTCAAATACTCTGATGAACTCATCACCTATGATTTTTCTCTTGCGTTCAGGGTCGTCAACACCTGCGAGCTTGTCTAAAAATCTGTCAACTGCATCAACATAAACAAGATTTGCACCAAGTTCGTTTTTGAATACCTGTATAACCTGTTCGGGTTCTCCTTTGCGCAGCAGTCCGTGATTAACGTGTACACATACAAGCTGGCTGCCTATTGCTTTTATGAGAAGTGCGGCCACTACCGATGAGTCCACGCCGCCTGACAGTGCAAGCAGTACTTTTTTGTCTCCCACCTGCGCTTTGATTGCTGCTATCTGCTCATCTATAAATTGCTGAGCAAGAGCAGGAGTTGTAATTCTTTCCAGTGTTTCCGGACGTAAGTTTTCTTTTGAGATTGCCATAAATATATTCCTCCTGTTATTTGATTGCATTGTTTGAAGTATCTTTTAGAATTACATCGTGAGAGCCGCCCTCAACTATCGAGGTTGCCGATACTATCGTCAGCTTTGCCTTGTCCTGCAGTTCTCTGATTGTAAGCGCACCGCAGTTGCACATTGTGGATTTAACCTTTGTCAGTGACACGTTTACATTATCGTGAAGCGAGCCGGCATAAGGAACATATGAGTCAACGCCCTCTTCAAATTTCATTCTTGCATCGCCTCCGAGGTCGTATCTCTGCCAGTTTCTGGCCCTGTTGGAGCCTTCACCCCAGTATTCCTTGACATAGTTGCCATTTATATTGAGCTTGGCTGTAGGCGACTCATCAAATCTTGAAAAATATCTGCCGAGCATCAGGAAATCTGCTCCCATTGCAAGGGCAAGTGTCATATGATAATCATATACTATGCCTCCGTCAGAACAGATCGGTACATATATGCCTGTCTCTTCAAAATATTCTTTTCTGGCCTGTGCAACCTCTATTACCGCAGAGGCCTGTCCTCTGCCTATACCCTTTTGCTCTCTTGTAATACAGATAGAACCGCCTCCTATGCCGATTTTGACAAAGTCGGCACCGGCCTCCGCCAGATATCTGAAGCCTGCAGCATCAACAACGTTGCCTGCTCCGACTTTAACCTCATCACCGTAGTTGTCTCTGATATATTTAATTGTGTCTGCCTGCCATTCAGAATAGCCTTCGGAGGAGTCTATGCACAGAATATCAGCTCCCGCCTCTACAAGCGCCGGAACTCTCTGCTCATAATCTCTGGTATTGATGCCTGCCCCCACAACATATCTCTTGTGGTCATCGAGCAGCTCGTTGGGATTGTTTTTGTGAGAATCATAGTCCTTGCGGAATACAAAATATGCAAGTCTCTGATTTTTGTCTATAATAGGGAGTGCGTTGAGCTTGTGATCCCACAGCATATCGTTTGCTTCCGAAAGAGTAATTCCTTCATGCGCGTATACAAGCTCAGAAAACGGAGTCATAAAGGTTTCTATCCTGTCGTCCATATTCATCCTGCTGATACGGTAATCTCTGCTGGTTACAATGCCCAGTATTCTTCCGTCCGCAGTACCGTCATCGGTAATCGCTATGGTTGAATGACCCATGCGCTCTTTGAGCTCCAGAACGTCTCTCAGGGTCTGATCAGGTCTTAAATTTGAATCGCTTGTAACAAAGCCCGCCTTGTGGTTTTTGACTCTGCTTACCATTGCAGCCTGGCTTTTAACTGACTGGGAACCGAATATAAAGGAAACGCCGCCTTCCTTTGCAAGAGCTATCGCCATGCCGTCATCAGAAACGGCCTGCATTACAGCAGAGGTAAGAGGTATATTCATACTAAGTGCCGGCTCTTCACCTTTTTTGAATTTGACAACAGGTGTTTTAAGGCTTACGTTTTCTACTCTGCATTCCTTTGAAGAATATCCCGGAATCAGCAGAAATTCATTGAATGTTCTGGATGGTTCATTTATATACTGCGCCATAAGCTTCTCCTTTGTGTTGTATATCTAAAAATTATAATTCGTGAAAAATATTAACCTATATTATACAACATTCATTTTTTCTGTTCAATATATAAGCTGCAAAAAACAACAAAAAAAGCAGCGCTCACGCGTCGTTTTCTTGCTTTTTACGATTTACCATGGTAAAATATTTCTGTACTTATCAGATT
>CAVJEY010000213.1:0-3618 GCA_963648745.1 Christensenellaceae bacterium Phil1 | reverse complement strand
TGTTTCAGTACTGCCTGAGGATTTTCCGGCCATTATACTGAGTATCGGATATCCTTCGTTGATGGCTGCAGTGTCTTTTTGGAAAGCCCCTCCAAGAAGCGCTACAAATTCATCGCTTTTCATTTCATCTGCGGTCTTGACTGTGCTTCCGTTTTCAGTACCTCTGTTAGATGAATAGTATCCGCCTCCCGGCGCAGTGCCGGCAAGCCAGTAGCAGTTTGTAACTCCCGGCTTACCACCGTTGTTGGTGCCTATTGCCATTGCATAGTCGTCTGATGCCGCAGCAATTTTTCCTATATTATAGCAGTTTTCTATCGTTATTTCATTTGATCCTGCTATGCCGCCTGCAGGGCATCTGTATGTAGATGTAATGCTGCCTGCATTAAAACAGTTCCTTATAACTCCCTTATTCCAGGCGGCTCCGACAATACCGCCGACGCCTTTGGCATCGGTATTGTTTACGGATGCATAGTTTGCACAGTTTTCTACAATTCCGCCTGAGACGGTCTGTCCTATCTTGCCTACAACTCCGCCCACTGAACGGTTGGCATATATATATCCTCTGACAATCAGGTTTTTCACTGCAGGGGTTCCCTGTACAACCGCATCATTATCATGCACTCCCATGCGGCCTATAATTCCCACAGAGGAGCCGTCTCCGTAGTTTTCTGTACTGCAGTGTCTGTCACAGTTTACGGTCACGGTATGACCCTGGCCGTCAAGTGTGCCGCAAAACGATGATCCTATTTTAGTGGAAGCATCGTTTTTTTTCATCAGATACTGACCTCCTATCGGCATATAGTTGCCGGCGCTCATATCAATATCCGCATCAAGGTACACTGTTTTGCCTGCAAAATTATAGTCGCCGTAATGATATGTGGATGTGCTGCGGTTGTTGCCTTCAGGTCCTGAGCTGTCACCATTGTCAGAGACATTGTTTTTAATATATTCCGCATTGCCTGCAGTAACACTGCAGCCCTCGTTATATATGCCGTTTACCAGTGCTGCAAGGCCTGCAAGCTGCGCGCCTGTTGAGATATGATATTCACTTTGTGACGGTTCAAACCAGCTCACATCTATGCTGATGCCGTCCCACGATGAACTGCCGTATGAAACGCATACCGCGGCAGGAATCATTGCAGTCACCATCGCAAAAATCAAAGCAAATGATAGTATTTTTCTTTTTATGCCTTTCATTCCCGAATCCTCTCTGACGGGATTCCGCCATATATTTTCAAACAGACAGACAATCTGTCTTAATACAGTAGATTGCCTGCCTGTTATTATTATTCAGTCATTCATATTAATCCACCTTGTCAAGGTAAATTATTTACTCCATGTCCTGCAGCCGTATTTGCACTGAGTAAGAGCTGTCTGTCCTACCAGAGTATCTCCGTCATATACGTAAGCTTTAGCCTTGTAGTAGTATTTAACACCTTTCTTACCTGTTGTGTTAACATACTTAACCGCATCCTTAATCAGCGTCTTTCCTTCATACTTGGATGCTTTTTTAGCTGATCTGTAGAACTTGTACTTAACTGTATAGCCTGCATCTGTAAGTTTGCTTACATCGCCTGATACCACTGCCTTGATGCTCTTCTTTGAAGTTTTGGATGTGGTTACTTTTAATGAAACTTCCTTAATCAAGGTATTTACATCCTCTTTCTGCTGTGCTATCAGTTTCTCTGCATCTGCTTTTTCAACTACTGCAAATGTTGAGAAGTGTGTTGTAGTAAACTTAATGAAGCTGTCTGCTCCCACAGCCTGCATGGTATGATTCAATATCTCACAGATACCTTTGTCGTTGATATATACAACAACTATATCCTTGCCCTTTAATTTCTCAGGAACAGGGATGTTGACATGAGCCTTGCCGCCCTTGAAGTCATGTATCTGTTTGTTGCCTGCCATTGCGGACAGGTCAAATATCATGCCTTTGTCGCCTATGACATCTGATGCGGCTTTCTGTTCTTCCTTGAGCTGTGTATTTTCGTTCACAACAATCCTGACAGCCTCACCGTCAGCCTCTGATGCTATGGTTTCAAGTGTCTTGTTGTCCAAAGTAACTTCACCGCTGTCTGTTTTTACAACCAGAGAAGCATCTGTATTCTTTACGATGGATTCAACCGCGCTCTTAGGTATTTCAAGCTCTGTTGATTTCTCACCGTTTACCTTGGCCTGGCTGTTTGATTCAACAGTGATTTCAATTGTCTCAGATTTGTTTGAAACAGCCTGATTAACGAGCTTATTTGCAGTATCAGCTGATACTGTTGCAGTTGTCTTGGTTACTTCCTGACCTGATTCGTTTTTAACTGTTTCAGTCTTAGTTTCCTTGACTGTGGCAGTTATTGTTCCGTCAGTAGTTGTCTTGACGTCATCTGTTGCAGGAGTTACAGCTGCGCCGCCGCCACCGCCTTGTGAGCCAATATCTTTTAGCTGCTGATTATAAGCAACTTTTAACATATTCAATTCGTTTTTAAGTTCAGCAGTTTCTTCTTCTGACTTCTCTGTATCTGCAAGTGCTTTATTAATGTCTGCAATCTTTCCATCTAAAGCCTTCAGTATTCCGCTCTGGATTTCTCCCTTGCTTAATGCCTTAGAATTATCAGCATCACCGTCTTTCAGGTTTCCAAAGCCTGTATCTGCAACAGATTTTGAATCCTTATCTTTAATACATCCGGTGATGTAATATGAGTCATTGATAGTTATAGCCTTTGTACTATAACCGATAAGGGCTCCTGCTTTAATTGTATCATTGCTTGCTTCAATATCGCCTGTGTTGTAGCATCCCTGCGTTTCAAGCGCATAACTTGTCTGATTTCCTATGATTCCACCAACACCCTGGCTTGCTGTACCCTCAGTTGCAATTATATTGCCATAGTTATAACAATCAGCAATTTTTCCCGCATATGAGGTTCCAAATATACCACCTATATTATTTGTTCCTTTAACACTGCCTCTGTTGATGCAATTGTTAACATTTTCGTTATAACCGTAATACTGCCCTGCTATACCGCCTGTATAAGCTTTTCCTTCAATTTCTCCGTTATTAACACAATTATCTGCCACACCACAACCTGCTATACCACCTGTATAGTTTCCGGCATTCTGTATTTTACCAAGGTTGTTACAGTATTTAATCACTCCGTAATTAAGGCGCCCTGCTATGCCGCCTGCATATGAAGACACGGTTCCGGTTGCAATTATATTGCCTGTATTTTTACAATTTACCACTTCAATTTTTCCGGATGGGCCACCGGCTATACCGCCTACGTTTGTTTTACCTGTAACAGCTGCTTCATTCACACAGTTTGTAATTTTAGCGCTTATACTTGCTGCGGAGTTAGCCACAATACCTGCAACATTTGATCCTGTGCCTGTAACGCTTCCTGTTACCGTC
Organism: Christensenellaceae bacterium Phil1; assembly: GCA_963648745.1. GTDB lineage: Bacteria > Bacillota > Clostridia > Peptostreptococcales > Anaerovoracaceae > UMGS973. The sequence goes on along the minus strand of CAVJEY010000213.1, from coordinate 218 downwards.
AAATCTTTTATCGTAGCATTACCCAGCTGTCCGAATAAAGCAAGATTTTCTTCACCGGTAAGATTTAATTTAATGCTTTTCCCATTACCGTCAAAAGTTCCGCTATAACTGTTTACTTTGCTGCACCATATCGTTTTACCGTTTCTTGTAGTGATATTTTCTAATGTTTTTCCGATTGGCACAAAATTTTCATCCGCAGTAATATCCGCCTCAAGTTT
>CAVJEY010000212.1:0-3621 GCA_963648745.1 Christensenellaceae bacterium Phil1 | reverse complement strand
TGTTTATGTTTATGATAAATTCTCCGCTTCTGTCAGGCATATGCCCTATTCTTCTTCCTCTTTCGTCATGAAGCTGTCCCTCCACCATTGAGTTCTCGCCCTGAAAAAAATCCGCCTGCGGAGATACAACATATTTTCGTCTGCCCGATCTGATGTTTTTGGAGCCGCTCTCTATGAGTATTTTTTCTCTCATATGGCCTATAACCTCGTCTGCAAGGAGAATGACCGGAGTTCTGAACTGTTCGGAAAGCTCAAAGGCTCTGACCGTAAAGTCATACATTTCCTGAACCGATGATGGCGCAAGGCATATTATTCCGTAATCACCATGGCTGCCGTATCTGGCCTGATATATGTCCTGCTGCGATGACATTGTCGGCTGCCCCGTGGAAGGACCGCCTCTCTGAACATTGACAATCACAACCGGGGTTTCGGTTACTGCCGCAAAGCCTATCGCCTCCTGCATCAGTGTATATCCGGGACCTGATGTTGCCGTCATGGCTTTTTTGCCGCCCCATCTGGCTCCTATGGCAGCACAGGCAGAGCTTATTTCGTCTTCCATCTGTATAAAAACTCCTCCCGCCCTGGGCATTTCCGCAGAAAGCATCTCTATAATTTCTGTGGAAGGAGTTATGGGATAGCCCGCATAAAATCTGCACCCGGCATATATCGCAGCTTTGGCGCAGGCCTCGTTTCCCTGAAGCACCGCATATTTTGCAGTCTGAGAATTTAAATCCATTTTCACTGACCTCCCCGGTATTCTTTATATCATATTAACATTGTATACGAAATTAATCTACTAAAAACCTGCAGTTTTCGGCGCTTTTAACTGTTTTTTATATCAACATCGTATTATTGTATACAATTCATTTGAAAATGCTTCCCTCTTTCAGTTCTCAGCACATTTCGCCCAAAAATCTTTTTCCGGCATTGCTTGTTACAATGGCTCTTCATATATACATATGCGAACACTATTCTTTTGTAAAGGAAAACCCGCATTTACCGGTCGCAAACTGCCCGGCAGCAAGCTCTTTTTTGTGTGCTTATATACCGAAAAAACAACAAAAAATCAATATACCTGCTCCCGTTTCAAACGAAAGCAGGCGTTAATGAATTGTACTAATTATTACCTGTAACATTTACTGTGCCGGATATTCTGGCTCCCGGCTGCACTCCAAGGCTGGCAGCCCTGATATCTCCGTCAAATATGCCCTCTTCACCAATCTGGGCTTTTTCTTTTGCCTCTACGCTCCCCTCAAGCCTGCCGTAAATGGTAATGTCTCTGCATTTCACCCTGCCTTTAACTGAAACTTCGCTCTCAATTACAACATGGCCGTTTGCCGTTATTTCACTGTCAGTAAGATCTCCCTGCTGCAGTATCAGATTGTCGCAGGCTATGTTGCCGAAAACGCTTCCTGCCACCACCACATTGCCCTTGGCCTCTATATTGCCTCTGACTATGCCCTCTATGGTAAGATGTCCTTCTGTTTTGATGTCGCCTGTTATTCTGGTGTCTTTTGCTATAACGCCGTACTCATCCCTGACCGCATTCACCAGCTCTGTCTTAGGTGCTGCTTCAGGCTTTACCGCTTCTTTGTTTGCGGGTTCTTTTATTTCTGATACAGTATCGTTTTTCATTTTGCAGTTACTCCTCTATCTCAAAATCCATTTCTATCTCAAAGTCAGCATCATCAATATCATCCGTAATTATACGGCCGTTTATTCTCGAACCGAGAGCCGCCGACATATGGGATGCCTTCAGATCCCCCTGAATCAGCGCTGACGGATTGAGCTGTGCAACGCCTTTGGCATCTATATTGCCCTTGATTTTGCCGCTGAGCTCAAGGTTGACGGTACTCAGATTGCCTACAACAACGCTCTCCGTTTCAAGGACAGCGTCCCCTGCAAGATTAATATCGCCTTTGATCATGCAGGATTTTGCAGTGAGTTTTTTAGCTTTGATACTGCCCAGTACAAGCCCGTTTACTGCAACATCCCTGTCACAGACAATGTCACCCCTGATATTGCCGTCTATCTGAATATCATTACTGCTGTGTATATTCCCTGTGACAGTCATGCTCTTTGTTATTACTGAGCTGTAGTTCTGATTGTCTTTGCTGACAACTATAACATCCGCCGGCTTGATTCCTGCTGTATCATCTGTCTTCCTGCCGGGTTTTTCGGCAGGTCCGTCATAACCTGTAATGCCTTTGACAGCCTGTGTAAAATTGTCTTTTAATGCCATTTTACTGTCCTCCTTGTTTGTGGCTGTTTGTATTATCCTCTCCGGTTGACACTCCAACCGGTAATCTATATAATATATTCTGTACTGAACAGCCATGTTCAATTTATACAATTTAACCTGATTTCACATATTTATTATATACAGGAGCATATATGAAAAGCAACGAAAAAGATCTGTTCCAGATTGGAGAAGCCACCAGAGCCTTAGGTCTGACAAGACGAATACTCATCAATTATGAAAACCTGGGGCTGCTGACACCTGCATCAAAAAACGAAGGTCAGAGCTTTCGCCACTATTCCGCCGAGAATCTTGCGCACATACGGCTTATACGCTCACTTCAGGAGCTTGGTCTTTCACTGGCAGAAATAAAAAACTATTTCGATGACACCGATACTCTCGATGAACAGATAAATCGCCTTGTACTGCTGCGCAGTCAGCTTGACCGTCATATCGCACAGCTTCAGCTTCGTCAGTCAAACGAAGCCGAGCCGCAGATCATCCATATAACGCTTCCCATGTTTACAGCTTACTGCCGTGAATTTCACAATGCCGATATAGCCCGCAAAACAGCAGAGCTTCGCAGCGCCTATATCCATGCTCTGAAAAACTACACCGCCGATCTCTCAAACAGGATGTGCACATTTGTTTCGACAGACTCCGAAACCGACGGCATCTATGCAATTCCTGTAAACCCAAAGCACAGCGGGGACGATATCAAAACCTTCCCTCAGGCCGCCGCAATCTGTATTTATCACCGCGGTGCCTATGAACATCTGCCTGCCGTACATAAGCGGCTTCTGAAATACGCTGCTGATAACGGCATGACTCCTCACAGATATTTTCGCAATATCTATATGGAGGGTCCTCCCTCTCACGGCAGCAACAAAGAGGCCTATGTTACTCAGGTTGCCTTGCCTATCAAGTTCATAACAGCCGAAAAAGATAAACGGTAATCCTGTATGAGCAGACAGACTGCCATGCAAAATTCTACCCATCCATTATAAACTGGACATATAGGTTCAAGTCAAGGGTTTTGAATGAATTTTCACAAAAAAACAGTCTTCTCACCGGAATTTCAGGCCTGGAATTTCAAGAAAAGCAAAGAGCCTGTGAAACTCTCCTGTCACAGCGCTCTCTTTTCGGAATTATGCATTTCCCCCTGCCGTTTCATCATACAAAATCACAGGCGACCTTCTGGCCGCCCCGGTTATTAATAATATTCCGGCAGTTTGCCTGTCTTTACCGCTACAGAGTTTTTTTCCCTCAACAAACCGCCTTTACTGAGATTTTACATAATCTTCGTTAACAGATTGACTTGCCATATTACAGGCAGTATAATTTAATTAATAAGAAATGTCTGATATTTTAAGGAGGTTTTT
>CAVJEY010000211.1:0-3703 GCA_963648745.1 Christensenellaceae bacterium Phil1 | reverse complement strand
CGCACAGTGCCGTACTGTAATAAAAAGTATCCAGGGCTTTTCGTAAATCCATAATTTCCTCCATCGTTAAGTTGATATAATTATTATAACTTAATTAAAAGAGGAAATCAACACCAAATTAAATACATTGTCAAGGTGATTTTTCTTCTGAAAAGCATAGATTCAATCTGCAGTATATGTTATCATAAAGAAGTATACGTTTGAAAAGCGGTACGATGGAAACAGAGAAAACAGCTTGCAGGGTATTTTGAATGCTGCAGATTTGTATGCAGTACATACTTCAGACAGTAACTATCACAGGAGGGAAACATGAAAAAAAGGATTATGAGATTTATATCGACCGCACTTGCTGCGGTACTTATGGTGTCTGCTGTACCGATAGACAGCGCTTTTGCGGCGCTTTCCAGGGTGAATTCACCGGCACAGGTAACGACATTTAAGTCCACGGCAGATTTTGAGAAGGAATATGTAAGGGCCTATGTTACAGACGACACGGTTTTAAAAGTCAATTATAAGACACCTCTTGAAACGACAGTATTTCGCATTTCTCTTTATCGCGTAGGAGAAAACAAAGGTGACATAGATCTCGATATTTTCGTGGATGCCGGACAGAGCCTCGCATCAGACGGCACCATGCTCTACGGCTTTACCTATTATATGGATATGGAGAGCCTTGAGGTTCCAAACGGATACTACAACCTCTATCTAAGACGCTGCGCAACTGCAGCTGATGCTGAAGCCCTGAACTACAAGTCCAGCGGCGTTCTGTATAAAAATATGGAGATTAAGGTGACGGACGGCAGGGTGAAAATCCTGCGCTACAAGGATGTCATTGAATACAATAACTCTATAAAAGCTATCGGCGCGCTCTACAGCACAGACCGCTATCTGGACAATACGCTGGAGGATATACGCTTCGTGCTGCGAAATCCTGCAACCAATGTCTATGCGGAAATGACGCCGGACAAAATCGCATATATTCAAAAGATTTCCGACCGCATCACGCAGGGCGCCGGTACGAATTACGACAAACTCCTCAGAATATATGAGTATACCGCAAAGAATTTTTACTATGATTCCGTGGCGTTTTCAACGCACTCGTATCAGTATGCGGATCCTTACGACAATATTTACAATTATGAAAACGGCCTGAGCAGCTCAAACAGCGTTTCCGGACGTGTTCATACTACCTGTCAGGGCTTTTCTGCAATTTACCTTGCGCTTGCCCGCGCGCAGGGCATTCCGACAAGATTTGTTTACGGTCACAGACTTGCCATTCCTTCCAATGACTGGCTCACAGAAAACAATATTGATGTGCGCGACCACTGGTGGACGGAATCCTATGTAAACGGCAAATGGATTTTTGTTGACCCGACTGTTGGGACAACCAATAAATACAACAAAATCACCGGAGTATGGACCTATACGGGACTGACAAACTATACATACTTTGATGCTTCAGATGAGCAGGTTGCAACAAGCCATGTATATATGAACATTTACCCTGATTACAGAGCCGGAAAATATATTGACGACACATACGAAATGGAGACGCTTCGCGCTTTCCTGAATCAGAGCACCGGCAATTCCAATCAGACAAACGGCTCGGTAATGGACAGTTCCTATTCGGCTGATGATACTGCTACATGGGGAGACGGAATCAAGTCCCACTTCATGACAAACGGACGCGGAAAAACAGCGCAGATTCAGTGGAGCTACAAAGGCTTTACCGGCGCACTGAGCCTGCCGGGCTTTACGAAGATGACTTTGTTCTCTTCTCACGACAATAAATATGAAACGGCTGACCTGTCTGATTCGCCTGCATTAAAGAGCGTTTATCTTGAGAACAACAGCCTGACGAGCGTCGATTTAAGCGACTGCTACAGGTTAAGCTATGTTCGTGCGCAGAATAACCCGATGAAAAGCCTTAATCTTTATGTAAACGGTCGTAACCGAAGCTTTACTGCAGGTGATAACGGAACCTTTTACTTTACACTGAATACACGCTACAAAAACAGCAGTCTGTCGTTGTATTCCAAGCCGGATATCGGCTATAAGCTCGGCGGCGTTTACAGTACAGGCACGGGGAACAGGCTTTCGACGAAAACAGCATATCATTTCACACCGCAGGCGACCGGCTACAGCATCCGCTTTGTACTGAATCCGGACAGCTATAAATACTATCTGAGCACTGATGAATCGAGGTCCTCCAGACTTCCTTATATCCGCGCAGCAGCAAAACGCCTGAATGCACTTGGCTACTACAACCAGCCTGCAGCCGGTGAGGAGACCTGCTATACAAAAACACTTGCGGAAGCCGTAAAGAAATTCCAGGTGATGCATGATCTTTCCGATAGCGGCGCCATCGGCAGCCAGACATGGTCCGAAATTTTTAATGCTTCGGCGAAGACTATGGTTTCCGATGCGGAATACGAACAGGTTCTTGCAGATTACGAAGCAAGACAGGCGCAGCGTGAGGAAGCAAAAGCACTCGTTAAAAAGCTGACTTTGGCTGTATGTTCGGATAGGGATGCAAAAAAGAATATTAATGTCACGCTCGATCTTGATTCGCAGGATAATGAGATTATCGGTCAGCTGGGAGATATGGGCTATACTGTAAAGTACCGGTTTTATCGTTCGGAGGGCAACCAGTCGTCCTACAAACAGACGGTGACAAAAACAGAACCGTCCTATACGCACACAAGCGGTAAAAAAGGCACAAAATACTTCTACAAGGCGCAGATTGCTGTTTATGAAAAAACCGGCAAACTCATTGCAAATACTGAACTGGAACAGTGCAGATATGCCTCTGCAGTCTGGAGAAAAAAATAAGTAATTTAAAAAGCCATCTGAGATGAATTAATTTCAGCTCAGGCGGCTTTTATTATGGTAAATAGCCGGATAAAGGAAGGAAAGGGTTTCCGTAATAATTCAAACGCGGACTGCGCTAATACATATAATTAAAACAGAATTCGCCTTCTGTGTTTTTCTGAAGCTTTTCTATTTTCACATAGTAGGTTCCTTTGTCGAGTAATTTCTCTGCTGAGGATGACATAGTGTATTCTTTCTCATATGATGCGCTCGGTGAACTTTCAAGCACAACCTTATCATTTTTATCATAAACGATCATCTTTGAAGGCATAGAACTGAAGCACCAGAAGTCAAGCATCACATGTTTTTTCTCTTTCAAAGTGAACCTGTACCACGTAAGGTTTTCGGTTGAGGTAAAAATGTTCTCAAGACCGTTGTTTCCCACATTGAGAGCGCTTGATTTTTCGGTATTGAGTGCGGCTTCGTATTTTTTCTGATACTCTGTATATGTTCCGTTTTTCATTGCCGGGATGCGTATTCGATAAACACCCGGAACAAGGATTTTATTCAATGAGGCATATTCGTTATTCACAGATGATTTTGCAATTCTGCGCCACTTGCCATTCTTATTTTCCTCAAGTATAAATTTGTTGATCAGAAGAGCGCCCGGCTCTGTGTAAATGCTTACAGAACCTCGCTGCTCCATATTAACGGGAACAATCAGTTTTTCGTATGGCAGGCTTGTCCTGACATAACCGACATAGGAATTTCCAAAATCCAGAGTTTCCGCTTTGCCGGGGCACATAAATGCTATAGCCGCTGCGCATATTATAGTGATTGCGATTATTGCCTTTTTCTTTGCTGATATATTTCTCATTGCTGTATCCCCTCC
>CAVJEY010000210.1:663-3720 GCA_963648745.1 Christensenellaceae bacterium Phil1 | reverse complement strand
TGTCATGTTCAAAAAGGAGCCCGAATCGGTAAGAACTGTTCATTGGGTCAGAACGTTAATATATCCAACAATGTAAAAATAGGCAACGGGGTAAAAATCCAGAACAATGTAGCAGTTTATGAAGGTGTTGAGATAGAAGATGATGTGTTTTGCGGACCGTCATGTGTCTTTACAAATGACCTGACCCCAAGAGCCAAATACCCGAAAGGTCATCAGAACTACAAAAAGACAGTGATAAAAAAGGGCGCCAGCATTGGCGCAAATGCAACGATAGTCTGCGGACATACAGTTGGCTCCTGCGCCCTTATAGGTGCGGGTGCGGTAGTTTCGTCTGATGTTCCGGCGCATGCCCTTATGCTGGGGGTTCCGGCCAAAAGAAAAGGCTGGGTATGTGAGTGCGGAGAGCTTTTAAAGGATGGTCTGATTTGTCCGAAATGCGGCAGAAAATATATTGAGGGCATAGATGGGCTGGAGGAGGATTAGTATATGCAATTCAGAGATTTAAAAACACAATACATGAGATTAAAACCGGAGATAGATGCTGCAATGATTGAGGTGGCTGCTGACTGCAACTTTATCTCAGGCAGACAGGTTGCAGAGCTTGAGGCTGAGCTTGCTGAATATACAGGAGTTAAACACTGTATTACATGTGCCAACGGTACCGATGCCCTAAGCCTTGCTGTGATGGCTTTGGGCTGCACGGCAGGTGATGCTGTATTTGTTCCTGATTTCACATTCTTTTCATCGGGAGAGATAGTGTCATTTGCAGGAGCAGTGCCTGTATTTGTTGATGTTAAACCTGATACATACAACCTTGACCCGGTTGCTTTGGAAACTCAAATTGCCAGAGTCAAGGAAGCAGGCAGACTCAGACCAAAGGCAATAGTTGCAGTAGACCTGTTTGGTCTGCCCGCACAGTTTGATGAGATCAGAAAAACAGCGGACAGATACGGACTTAAGATAATTGAGGATGCCGCCCAGGGCTTTGGAGGCAGCATCAGAGGCAAAGCCGCCTGCAGCTTCGGTGACATTGCCACAACATCATTTTTCCCGGCAAAGCCCCTTGGCTGCTACGGAGACGGCGGCGCTGTATTCACAGATGATGATGCGGCGGCGGATCTGCTGCGCTCCCTCAGAATACACGGCAAGGGAGAGAGCAAATATGACAATATCAGAATAGGTATGAATTCAAGGCTTGATACAATACAGGCTGCAGTTCTCAAAGTCAAACTGCAGGCGTTCCGCGATTACGAACTTGAGGATGTAAACAAAGCAGCCGCCATGTATACGGAGAGGCTGGCAGAGTATGTGAACAGAACATCTCTCAGGGCTCTGCCTGCTGTTATGGAGGGCTATGGCTCCAGCTGGGCTCAGTATACGGTACAGTTTTCAAACAGGGCTGTGAGAGACGGTATGCAAAACAGCCTGAAAAAGGAAGGGATACCGTCAATGATTTACTATCAGAAGCCTATGCACAGGCAGGAGGCCTTTGCCGGGGAAATCAGCAGGTTCCCTGAGCTGTATCAGGATGATGATTTTAAAGTGACGGCAAGGCTGTGTGATACGGTTTTGTCACTGCCTGTGCATCCGTATATGACACAGCAGGATATAGATACAGTATGCAGACAGATTGTCAGATGGTTATAAGGAACGGATGGTACATATAAATGAAGAATATAAATTTTGAGGGTGTATATGAGGAACTGATCAGCGGTAAGGCCAGGCTTGCTCTTGTAGGGCTTGGATATGTCGGCATGCCCATAGCTGTGGAATTTGCAAAGCATGTCAATGTAATCGGATTTGATCTGAATTCAAAAAAAATAGAGCAGTACAGGAACGGAGAGGACCCGACAAATGAGGTCGGTACCGAAGGAATAAAAAACACAACAGTTGAGTTTACGGATGATGAGACAAAGCTGAAGGATGCCAGATTCATTATCGTTGCGGTACCGACTCCTGTCAGAGAGGACAACAGTCCGGATCTTGGCGCTGTTGAAAGCGCCTCGGAGATTGTAGGCAGGAATATCACGCCGGGTACAATTGTTGTATATGAATCAACTGTATATCCGGGAGTGACTGAGGATATCTGTATCCCTATAATTGAGGAAATATCCGGATTAAGGTGCGGGATTGATTTTAAAACAGGTTACTCTCCTGAACGTATCAATCCCGGAGACAGTGTGCATACACTTACCAATATACAGAAGATAGTATCTGGTACAGATGAAGAAGTTCTTAGCGTAATTAAAAAGGTATATGACATCGTGGTTAAGGCAGGCACATTCCCTGTATCCTCAATCAGAACAGGTGAGGCTGTAAAGGTGATTGAAAACAGCCAGAGAGATATCAATATTGCGTTTATGAACGAGATTGCAATGATATGCGGCAAAATGAACATAGACACCAATGAAGTTCTCGACGGTATGAACACCAAATGGAATGCTCTCGGATTCAGACCCGGTCTTGTCGGAGGTCACTGCATAGGTGTTGATCCGTACTATCTGACTAATGCAGCGGAGAAACTTGGCTACCACAGTCAGATTATTTTAAACGGCAGGAAGGTAAACGACAGCATGGGAGCATATGTTGCAAATGCTGCAGTCAAACAGATGATTGAAGCGGGACATGCTCCAAAGAAATGCAAGGTTGCAATACTGGGGATCACATTTAAGGAGAACTGCCCTGATACCAGAAACAGCCGGATCATCGACATTATTAAAAGATTAAATGAATATGATATTCATCCTGTTGTTACAGATCCTTGGGCTGATGCAGAGGTTGCAGAGAAAGAATACGGTGTTGAGCTTGTCAGCTTTGATGAAGTAAAGGGTGCTGACTGCATAATAGTTGCTGTAGGACATGATGAATTCAGAGCATTATCAATGATGCGGATTAAGGAGCTGTTTAACGACAAGCTGGCAGATGAGGAGAAGGTGCTGATTGATGTCAAAGGCCTTTACCGCATGGATGAACTCAAGGCATCATGTATGAGGTTCTGGAGGCTGTAATATTGACAGGCCAAAGAATCTGGTCAGGAGCGTGACCGTGGAATAGCAG
>CAVJEY010000210.1:0-606 GCA_963648745.1 Christensenellaceae bacterium Phil1 | reverse complement strand
TTTTGAAGTGCTGTTGAGAAGTTATTAGAAAGGCGGATTATAATTATGAAGATTGTAACTGTAGTAGGAGCAAGGCCGCAGTTTATTAAGGCGGCGGTAGTATCTCATGAATTGAGAAAGCATCATCAGGAAATATTGGTTCATACAGGGCAGCATTTTGATTACAATATGAGTAGGCAGTTTTTTGAAGAATTGGATATACCAAAGCCTGACTATAATCTTGGTATTTCAGGAGGGACTCATGCTCAAATGACAGGCAAGATGATGGTTGCTGTTGAAGATGTATTGCAAAAGGAAAATCCTGATTGGCTTCTTGTATATGGTGATACAAACTCAACTTTAGCTGCTGCACTTGCTGCTGCGAAGTTTCATATTCCTGTGTGTCATGTTGAAGCCGGAGCCAGAGTGCACAGCATGACAAATCCTGAGGAAATAAACAGGATTTGCACAGACCATGTATCTACACTATTACTGGCATCCACAAAGAGCGGATATGATGAAATGAAAAAAGAAGGATTACAGAAAAAAGGTAAGCTTGTCGGAGATCCTATGTATGATGCCTTTGTTGAATACAGCGGCAAGCTGAATATTTCTGATATTGAGTTG
>CAVJEY010000209.1:0-3733 GCA_963648745.1 Christensenellaceae bacterium Phil1 | reverse complement strand
GCCTCTGCGGTAAACATACCCTCTACCACCATTCCGACTTTTTTGACGGCTTCATCAGGCGCCATTCCCTCGCCTATCATTATGCCGCAGCGTCTGTTTCTGGAGTGCATGCTTGTACAGGTTACAATCAGATCTCCTATGCCTGTAAGCCCTGCAAAGGTATTTACATCGGCTCCCATTCTGACTCCGAGGCGCTTCATTTCAGCTATACCTCTTGTCATCATTGCAGCCTTGGCATTATCGCCAAAACCAAGGCCGTCCGATATGCCTGCGCCCAGCGCAATAATATTCTTCAGGGCTCCGCCAAGCTCAACGCCGGTAACGTCCGTACCTGTGTATACTCTGAGGAAATCAGTTGAGAACATATCCTGAACCGCAACTGCAACATCGTGATTCTCTGATGCCGCAACCACTGTCGTAGGCATGGCTCTTCCGACCTCCTCCGCGTGTGAAGGTCCGGAAAGCACCGCATATTTTTCGTACTGTCCCATTTCCTGTGCGATTTCAGACATCCTCATAAGTGTTTTCTGCTCAATGCCCTTTGCAACATTTACAATTATCATATCTTTGTTTATGTATGGAACAGCTGATTCAAGCGCGCTTCTGAAATGCTGCGCAGGAGCCGAAAACAGCACCGTATCCGCACCTGAAAGCGCTTCCTCCACTGTATCCGCAGGCACAAGGCTGTCAGGAAATTTAACTCCCGGCAGATATCTTCTGTTTTCTCTGTTTGCTCTAAGCTCCTCAATATGGGTTCTGTCTATATCCCATATTCTGACGCTGTGGCCTTTGCCGCCGAGCGTTACGGCAAGAGCTGTCCCCCAGCTGCCTGCTCCTATTACTCCGATGCTGTTCATAAGCTGCCCTCCTGCTTGCCTAGGTGAAGCTTTGATTCCTCGCCTCTTACGATTCTTGCCAGATTGGCTCTGTGCTTGATTATTATTATCGCCGCAATTATAACTGCAAACCAGAAGAAATCAGGCATCAGCACAAGTGTCAGAGCCGGCATTATGAAAGCTGCTATACATGAGCCAAGCGATACATATTTAGTGATGGCAACCACAACCGCAAATATGACAAGCAGCATAACTCCAAGAAGCGGATTTACGGCAAGTATAACTCCGATGCCTGTTGCAACGCCCTTGCCGCCTTTGAATCTGAACTGAAACGGCCATACATGACCTATCATAGCCATAGTACCGCAGCCAAAGGCAAACAAAGGTCCTGCAAAGGCTCCGATTATAACGGGGATTGCGCCTTTTAGAATATCCGCAATCAGAGTCACAGCCGCTGCTTTTTTGCCCAGCGTTCTCAGGACGTTTGTGGTTCCGGGATTGCCGCTTCCTTCTTTGCGTATGTCTATGCCGTTTGCCTTTGCAACTATTGTTGCAGGTGATATGCAGCCTATGAAATACGAACAGGCCATCAATATTATTCCAAGTATACTATCTGTCATCAGTCTTCCTTCTCTCCTTTTTCTCTGAATACGAATTTTATAGAGGTTCCCTCAAAGCCAAAGCCTTCTCTTATCTTGTTTTCAAGATATCTTGCGTATGAAAAATGCATCAGCGGTCTTGAGTTTATCTTGAATGAGAACAGAGGCGGTTTGATTCCCACCTGCGTCACATAATAAATTCTGAGCCTTTTGCCTTTGTCAGACGGCGGCTGTTTCATCATCATAGCGTCCTGAAGCAGTGCGTTGAGCTGACCTGTAGGCACTCTCATAGCTCTTGTTTCGGCGACATATTTAGCCATATTTATTACATTGTCTATCCTCTGATGATCCTTTACCGATATGAATACGCTCGGCGCATAGGTCATAAACGGAAACTCCGCTTCTATCCTGCGCTTAAAATCCCTCATGGTATTGGTTTCCTTGGCAATAAGGTCCCATTTGTTTACTACAACAACTATTCCTTTGCCTGCCTCATGGGCAACGCCCGCTATTTTTTTGTCCTGCTCCGTAATTCCCTCTGCAGCATCTATCATAAGAAGTGCAACATCGCTTCTTTCTATGGCCGCAACAGCTCTGATTACAGAATATCTTTCGATATCCTCGGTAACCTTGCTTTTTCTTCTGATTCCCGCTGTGTCTATCAGCATATATCTGTCTCCATCTTTTTCAAACGGAGTATCTATGGAATCTCTGGTGGTACCGGCTATAGGGGATACTATAACTCTGTTTTCACCTACAAGCTCGTTTATGAGAGAGGATTTGCCCACATTGGGCTTGCCTATTACCGCTATTTTTATAACGTCCTCTTCCTCTTCATACTGTTCTTTGGGAAAAGCATCTACGATTTCATCCAGCAGATCTCCGAAGTTCAGCATATTTGCCGCAGAAATAGGTATCGGCTCTCCAAGCCCCAGCTCATAAAAATCGTAAAAATCATCGGGCAGTCTGTGGCTGTCTATTTTGTTTACTACAAGTATTACCTCTCTGCCTCTTCTTCTCAGCATATTTGCAACTTCTCTGTCCGCTGAGGTGAGGCCGTCTCTGCCGTCAACCAGAAACAGTATTACATCTGCGGTATCCATTGCAATCTCGGCCTGCTGCCTCATCTGAGAAAGAATGATATCCTCGCTGTCAGGCTCTATGCCGCCTGTGTCTATAATTGCAAATTCAATGCCGTTCCATTCGGTTTCGGCATAAATTCTGTCTCTTGTAACGCCCGGAGTATCCTCTACAATAGCGATTCTCCTGCCGATTACTTTATTAAAAAATGTTGATTTACCCACATTGGGTCTGCCTACTACGGCAACAACGGGTTTACTCATCAAAAATTCCTCCTGCAAATTCCTCCGGATCAAACTCCTTCAGATCGTCCATGCCCTCTCCGACACCTATGAATTTAATCGGCATATCAAATTCATCCGCAATGGTAATAGCTATACCGCCCTTTGCCGTACCGTCAAGCTTGGTTATAACTATGCCTGTAATGTCTGTGACCTCTCCAAACTCCTTTGCCTGCGAAATCGCGTTTTTGCCTGTTGTGGCATCAAGCACCAGCAGTGTTTCTCTTGCAGCCTCGGGAAATTCTCTTGAAATAACCTTGTTCATTTTTTCAAGCTCGTTCATGAGATTTTTTTTGCTCTGAAGTCTGCCTGCAGTATCACAGATAAGCACATCTGTGTTTCGTGCTTTGGCTGATGCTACGGCATCAAAGATGACAGCTGACGGATCTGCGCCCTCACCGTGTTTTATCACAGGGACGCCCGCACGCTCTCCCCATATCGAAAGCTGCTCCGCCGCCGCGGCTCTGAAGGTGTCCGCCGCAGCAAGCATGACTGTCCTGCCTTCGTTTTTGAGTTTAGTGGCAATCTTGCCTATTGTGGTCGTTTTGCCGCCGCCGTTTACCCCTATCACTAGAATGACAAGCGGCGTTTCACCGCTGAGCTTCTGCCTGTCCTCTTTGTCTATTAATCTTATGATTATTTTTTTGAGTATTGTCCTGACAACCTCAGGCTTTGTGATGTGAGCATTCTGGACATGGCCTCTTAATTCCTCTATTATCCTCATGGTGGTATCCATGCCTATGTCAGATGTTATGAGAATCTCTTCAAGCTCATCAAAAAGCTCCTCATCCACCACAGTTCTTGCATTTATTACATCTGACAGTCTCTCCGACAGTTTGCCGAAGAAAGATTTTTTTTCACGCAGTGACATATATGTTTCTCCTAATCTAAATCAAATTTATCTCCGAGTCTGAGAGACAGAATTTTTGAGATTCCC
>CAVJEY010000208.1:0-3736 GCA_963648745.1 Christensenellaceae bacterium Phil1 | reverse complement strand
TATCTATGCTTATTCTTATTGTACCCTTTATATACTCTGCGGAAACACCGACAGCTTCAAGTACATGTGAAATCTTATCCTCGCCCTCATTGCACGCAGAGCCGGTCGATACACATATACCCTTCAAGTCAAGAAGATGCAGCATTGCCTCTCCGTTTATACCTCTAAACGATACGCTTATATTTCCCGGAATATGATTTTCAACATTGCCGTTAAACCTTACATCAGGTATCCGGCTTTTCAGAAATTCTCTTATATAGTTTTCCATCCTGCATATATGGGTTTTGTTTTGTGCCATATTTACTATATTGTTTTTAAGGGCAACCGCCATACCTGCAATAGCTGCTGTGTTTTCTGTGCCGCCTCTAAGCCCTCTTTCCTGGGTGCCGCCATATATAACAGGTGAAACCGGCACATCTTCTTTTATATAAAGAAACCCTGCACCTTTGGGACCGTTAAACTTATGCGCGGAAGCAGACATCATATCTATACCCATATCTCTTACATTGATTTCTATGTGTCCTACTGCCTGTACGGCGTCGGTATGAAAATATGCTCCTTTTGCATGAGCCTCTTTTGCAAATCCCCGTATATCCTGTATTGTCCCTATTTCATTATTTGCAGACATTACGGATACTAGATCGCTCCTGTCATAATTCCGCAGCAGCCGGCAGTCCGCCGTTCCCACAGTATTTACAGGCAGATAATCCACCTCTGTGCCGCACTTATTCGCATTACGGCATGCGTTGATAACAGAGTGATGTTCCGTTTCTGTTGTTATAATTTTTTTGCCTCTGCCCGAAAAAGAATTTATTACCCAGCTGTTTGACTCACAGCCTCCTGAGGTAAAATATATTTCACTGCTATCACAATTAACAATATCTGCGATTGTTTTCCTTGCGTCTTCTATTACAAGTCTTGCATTCCTACCCTCTAAATGCAGTGAGGACGGGTTGCCTCCGCAATGTTCCATAATGTAGTACATCCGCTCTGCAGCTTCGCTATCCATCTTCGTTGTTGCGGCATTGTCGGCATAAACATTCATATGTCCCATATAGAACCCTGCCAGCCTGTTTCTTTTTTTCTGGCTTTCCTTTCGTTTATCTCATCCCACTTATCTTTGGGAAAGAATTTTTTGCAGCCTTCGTCTTTGAACTGCTGTATCTTCTTTTCTATGGCTACTGTATCTGTTTCCAGGAGCACAGCAAGACATTCGATACACCTTTTCTCCTTGACATCATTATCTATCAGTTTTCGGTTAACTGCAATTTCATCTGAAACAAGTTCTCTGCCGCATACACAGCATTTCTCCATATATAATCACTCCTGTCCCGCAATAATATCATCTCCAGCTTTAACTCTGCCGCCTTTAAGAACCTTTACAAAAATACCTTCTCTTGGCATGACACAGTCGCCACATATCCTGCGTATTTCACAATCCTGATGACATTCCTTGCCTATCTGGGTAACCTCGCACAGAGCTTCGCCTATTTTTATTTTAGAACCCACTGGTATCGTATAAAGTTCTATTCCCTCTGTCAGTATGTTTTCTGCAAAAGCGCCGCTTGGGAAATCATAATCAATCTTATCTCTGAGTTTTGATACGCTTTCCGCTGCCAGAAGACTTACCTGTCTGTGCCATTTACCTGCGTGCGCATCACCTTCAATACCGTAATCCTGTTTCAGATCGACAAACTCCACTCTGTGTTTCTGTGTTCCCTTGATCTCACTGATGCAGACATCTGCCACTTTACCTTTTTTCTTCATTGTGTCTGTCCTCATCTTTAAATCTTTCTGCGCATTCGCCTGCCCAGCCTCTGAGCATCTCCACACCATGTCTTACCGGAGATATTACGGCATTCAGACATTCGCCTGCCGCTTTTTCGCTTCCCGGGAGGTTAATTATAAGGGAATTTCCTCTTATTCCGGCTTTTTCCCTCGACAGCATTCCCCGCGGTGTAATTCTCAGACTTTCGGCTCTCATAGCTTCAGGTATTCCGGGACATTCTCTCTCTATAACAAGAGCTGTTGCTTCAGGGGTAATATCCCTCTTGGAAAATCCTGTACCTCCCGTAGTTACTATAAGGCAGAGATTATTCTCGTCCGAGTATTGTTCAATGGCTGCTGCTATCCTGTCTTTTTCATCAGGAACTATAGTTCTGCATACTACTTCCCAATCGTTTTCCCTGAGAATTGCTGCAATTTTCTCTCCGCTTGTATCCTTTCTCTTTCCCGCATAACCTTTATCGCTTACAGTAATTATTCCTGCAGTAAACCGCATGGTTATTCCACCTCCTTATCATTCCAAATGAAGTCACCGCTTTTGCCTCCTGATTTTCTGACAAGATGAATATTATCTATAATCATATCTCTCTGTACAGCCTTGCACATATCGTAAACCGTAAGAGCTGCTGCAGAAACTGCAGTCAGCGCTTCCATCTCTACTCCGGTTCTCCCTGCGCAGCTTACTTCCGCCGTTATTTCTATGGAACAGTCTGTTTCATTCATTTTAAAATTCACATCTGCTCCGTCTATTATTATCGGGTGACACATAGGTATTAATGAACTTGTTTTTTTAGCTCCCATTATCCCCGCAATCTGCGCAGCGCCGAGAACATCGCCTTTTTTGATGCCGCCTGTTTTTATAAGATTGAAACATTCTCTGTTAACAAGCACTCTACCCGCTGCGCAGGCTTTCCTTCCTGTTATATCTTTGCTTCCTACATCTACCATTCTGGCGCGACCGCATTCATTAAAATGTGTAAAATCAGACATATTATCCTCCAATCCTGTTCATTTTGCGCATATCCGACGCTATGTTTCCAAAAGACTCTTTCGACTCCGGCTTTTCGGAAACAGCTCTGATAAAAGCTTCTTTCATCTCTGTTTTATTATACCCCTTGATACATATGCTGTCATCACCATAAAGGCACGTTCTGATATATCCGTCAGCCATCAGTCTTAATTTATTACAACTGCTGCAAAATCCACAGCTTACGGCTGTTATAAATCCTATCCTGCTGCTTCCGTTTTCAAACATCGCGGCAACTCCGTCCATTCCCGTAAAGCTGTAGCCTCTGAGTTTTGAAATTATATTTTCAGCAGATGTAAATCTGTTTTTTTCTTTTGCCTCGCCTATAGGCATGAGTTCTATAAATCGCACCTCGACATTATATTCTTTTGTAAAATCAGCAAACGCTTCTATTTCATCAGTATTAAAGCCTTCTATCAGAACAGAATTTATTTTAGTGTGCGTAAAACCTGCCTTTTGGGCGGCTTCAATGCCTGCAAGAGCATCTTTAAGCTCACCTGTGCGCGTAATGTATCTGTACTTTGAGGGCTCTAGCGTATCTATACTTATATTCAGCCTGTCTACCCCTGCCTGTTTAAGCTGTTTGGCATACTGCGGCAGCAGTATGCCATTTGTAGTCATGCACAGTTCTTTCACGCCGTCTGCGCCTCCGATACCTTCGCATATTTTTATAATGCCTTTTCTGACAAGAGGCTCCCCGCCTGTTATCCTTATCTTTCGCATACCAATCTCTGAGGCTGCCTGCGCTGCTGAAATTATCTCCTCAACGGAAAGTATATGCTCATGGCTGTTTTTTTGTATGCCGGATTCAGGCATACAGTAGCGACATCTCAGATTACACAAGTCTGTAACCGAAATCCTGAGATAGTCTATTTCTCTTCCAAATTTATCTTTCATTGATTGCTTCTTTGCCCCTTATAAGCT
>CAVJEY010000207.1:0-3737 GCA_963648745.1 Christensenellaceae bacterium Phil1 | reverse complement strand
CCGAAAAATGTAGGCAAATCAGAGCTTGTTAAAAATATTGATGCTCGTGTCAGGGTGTTTAATTGTGATGGCTGTTTGCAAAGACAGCTGTATCAATAATCTGTTGACAGAGGCAATCAGAAGAGGGTGCTTGATGCCATTTCATGGCAGGAAAGCAGAACAATGAATCAGACGGATTTATATGATTTAATAGTCAGAGCAAAACAAAAAGACAAAGAAGCAATCGTAAAGCTATATAGAGAATTTTGTGACAGGGTATATTTTTACTGTTTCAAAATTCTCGGAGAACAATCGGAAGCAGCCATGGCAGTATATGAGATATTTGCAGGGCTGTTTGAGAATATAGACAAAACAGGCAGCGCAGAGGATTTCTATACGGAGCTTAACTCCATTATGGTCAGGGTCTGCAAAACAGGACCCGGCATGGCATTTGACATGTTATCCGAAGAAGGTATGTTTGCCGAAGCAGCGGCAGGTTATAATCTGAATAACGCGGACGTTGCCCAGACAATCAGCAGAATTGACAGCCTGCCCGAAATACAAAAAAGAATAGTTATCCTGTTTTATTACGAAAAGCTTACTTCGGAGCAGATTTCAGAAATAGAAGGGATTTCCGAAGGTGAAGTGCTGGAGGAACTTGACAGGGCCGGAGCTGCCGTGTGCGGCGGGCAGAATCACATTATAGCAGATGCACTGTCAGACAGCGCAGTGATTTCCTGTGTTCCGGAGAATATAAACAGGTGGATCACAGAGAAGCTGACAGCAGATGCCGCGCTGCACGAAAACCATATGTGCAGCAGACTCAAAAAACCTGTATTTCTCAAAATCAGGGTCTGGCACCTGCTTATAGTGCTACCTGCGGTTATTGCAGTTGCAGTATGCATATTTATCGGATGCAGGATGGAGTCTGTTCCCACAGAGGCAGGGGACTGCTATATGACAGTTTCACTGGCCGACTTCCCTGACGAAATCAGAGAGCAGACAGCCTACTTTGAAACAGGTTTTTATCAGAATGTTGATCTCAAAGTGACTCCGGAGCTGGCATACATAAGGACAGCCGGAGGATATGGATATTATGAAGAAAACTGGCTGAATCCGGTGGGAGAAACCATGGAAATATGCTGGTACGATAATAATACAAATATTTTATGTCTGTTTAACAGAGCCAAAGAGCCGATCGCATATATTTACGGATTTTCACAGGGAGGCAGTAAGCCTGAAGACTACCCGAAGGAGCTGAAACTTCATACGGGCTTTGAAATTGACTGCAAGGCTGTAATGGGCAAAGCCGTTTCAGATACCGAGGATATGATGAAAGACATATATACACTTGATGAGGATGATATATGCATCAGATACAGTGAGGACAATGCAGCTTATGTCTTTGATATAAATTATGACAGCGTGCCGTTTACAAAAGATGAAGTAACCGGAGATAAAATTATGTATACAGACGCTTCGCAGTCTGAAGCAGAGGAAGCCTTTGTTTTCGTTTTGTCAAAGTACTGGCTTGGCGATGGGAAACTGATGGGAGAGGAAATCTATGACAACAAAGGCAGAGGCCTTAATATACTTGGCTGCGGAGAGTATTGTGTTAATAACGACGAAAATTTTTATGACAGGATTTTCGTTGCGGTATACAGCGGGGACAGACTTATAGCCGCAGGCAGTCTTGATGCCTCAAAAATGGATATTCCCGATTACGAAAACTAAAGCTGTGAGGATATATGAATACTTTAGATATAACAAAAGCTGTCAGGAGAGCAGCCAAAGGAGAGCAGTCCGCATTTGCGGAGCTTTATGCCATGTCATACAACAAAGTGTATTTTTATGCCTACAGAATGCTTCAGAACAAGGAAGATGCCATAGACATAGTGCAGGAAGCCTTTATAACTGTGTTTACGAAGATAGGTGAACTCAAAAAACCCGAAAGCTTTATGTGCTGGCTCAGCAGAATCACAGTGAATCTGTGCAGAGATTTCAGCAAAAAAAGCACGCGCCTTGTTATAGACAGGGAAACCGGCAACCTTATAGACCACATTGCGGATGAGGATAATTCCACTGAGGATATTGTTTTAGGCAACGACACCAGAGAATACCTGATTAAGGTAATAGATGATCTGCCCGAAGATCAAAAAAGAGCAGTTCTCCTTTATTACTATGAACAGCTTACAGTAGCGCAGATAGCGGAAATCGAGGATGCTCCCGCATCAACCATAAAAAACAGGCTGTTTTATGCAAGAAAAAAACTGAAAAAAGCGATAGCCTTTGAAGAAACCAGAAGCGGCACAAAGCTTTTTGCCTTCGGTGTTCCGGCTGTTGCGGTCTTGCTCTCGCAGTGCGCATCCGCCTATCCGATGCCGGTTGCAGCAGTCAGAGAAGTATTTATAGCGGCAATGGCGGTGGCAAACCTGAACTATAACAAAAAAAGCTTTGATTTTGCAGGCTTTGAATATGAGCCGGAGAGCTTTGGCAATATACTCAGAAACAGACTTCTGTTTCAGATAAGACCGGTATACATCATATGTATTGCGGCTGTAATTTTTGTCGCTCTGGCAGGTCTTGTCATTCCGGGACTTGTGACAGCGCGAAACGGAGCAGAAGCGCAGGCCTGTGCATATACGGAAATTCCGGTTAAGATAGTGCAGAAAAAATCAGAAGGAGATACGGTAACAATCAGAACCTGTGATATTCCTCAGCAGATAATGCAGAATTCAGCTTACTGCAGCTTCAATGTAAGCGCGGGAGAATCAACAGCAGTAACCTCTGAGAGGGCATACCTGAGGACTGTATACAGGGACAGACAAAGCCTTGACACAGCAGAGCTGAAGTTTCGTTTTTATCAGAACACAATGCTAATTGTTTCGTTTTATAATGATGAAGATATTATGACGGGATATACATATGTGAATTACGGAACCAGCGTAAACTGGCCGGATCATATAGATTTCATGTACGATTTTGATATTGATCAGGAGAAGATTCTGTCAGAGGCCGGAAATCTGGCAGACAGTATGCTGGCGGAGGCTGCCGTCATAGATGAGAGTGATGTATATTGCGCGACAGATAAAAACAGCGGCGTATCACAGCTTATGCTAAAGGATCCCGGCATCACAGACGGCACTGAATATATGTGCTGCATATGGACTGACAGCTCTAAAAATCACAGGGAAATCCTGACAAGGGAGCTTGTTTCAAATGTCAGGGACGAGAGCAGTCTCAAAGGCAGCAGAGTGTTTGATTCCAACACCCCCGCCATTATAGATAATATGCAGGATGAAAGATACTGTCTCATAGTGCTTATAGGTGACGGCAGGGTGACCCATGCAGGATATATTGACTGCAGCAGGGTTAAGGAATTAACTGAAACAAGGTAACAATGAGGAAGGACCTTTGGCTGCCTGATATTATACAAAAATGAGGAAGAGATAGAGAAGCTGTAGGTACTATAGATAATAATCACCCTGGTCAGGGTGGATTTAAACAGTCAGTTTGATGTGGATTGGCTGTTTTTTGTTGCGCAAAATAAGAAAATCGGGATATATAAAAATTCCCTGATAAAGGTAATTCGGATATCAAGAAGTTTAGGAAGAAACACCTCTGAGGCAGTAATTGCAACAGGTGTAGGGGTATGGAGATGATGTGGGGAGGTAGAAAATAACGTGAACAAGGTGTCAAAATAATGTAAGTTTTAAATTGTTTTGGGATAATAAAAATATATTACTAAAATATAACAG
>CAVJEY010000206.1:0-3799 GCA_963648745.1 Christensenellaceae bacterium Phil1 | reverse complement strand
CAGGATATATCAGCGCCGACTATCCGTTTTCCGTATTTTCACTTACAGGCTACAGCGGTGGCGGCAAAAAAATGATAGCAGACTACGAAAGCTGCGGACAGGTCAGAAGTCCGGGGCAGTATGCCATAACCCAGAATCACAAGCATCTGCCCGAAATAATGAAGGCTACAGGCCTCAGAACAAGACCGTCATTCATGCCGGTTGTAGGACATTTTTTCAGCGGTATGGAGGTTACGGTGCCTGTTTCGGGAGAGTTTCTCAAAAAAGAAATATCCTCGATTAAGGAGCTTGCCGATATGTACAGAGAATATTATGAGGGAAACCCCATGTTAAGTGTTAAAGACACCACAGGTGAGGGCGGTTTCATATATTCAGACCGTCTTGCAGGCAGCAACAGACTTGAAATATCGGTTGAGGGAAGCTGTGAAAACCCTCTCATAGTTGCAACCTATGACAATTTAGGCAAGGGAGCCAGCGGAGCCGCTGTGCAGAACATGAACATAATGCTTGAAACAGATGAAACGAAAGGACTTATATAAATGAGTGATATCAAATACATAGAAGGGGGAGTATGCAGCGCCGGAGGCTTCAGAGCCGCAGGCACAGTTGCAGGCTTTCGCAAAAACAAAACAAAAAAAGACCTCTGCCTCATAGTCAGCGACTGTATGTGCAGTGCTGCGGCAGTATATACAACCAACAAGGTGAAGGGAGCGCCAATAGAGGTGACAAAGCAGCATATAGCCGACGGCAGAGTCAGAGCTGTTATATGCAACAGCGGCAATGCCAATACCTGCGCACCGGGCGGTGTTGAGACTGCAAGGGAAACCTGCAGACTTGCAGCAGATGCTCTTGGCATGAAGCCGGAGGATATAGCAGTATGTTCAACGGGAGTTATAGGCGAAAAGCTCAGGATAGAGCCTTTTGAAAAAGGAATACCCGTACTTGCAGAGAGCCTTTCATATGACGGCTCAGATGATGCGGCCGCCGCTATAATGACTACTGATACAATACCCAAATCCGTTGCGGTGGAGTTTACCCTTGACGGCAAAAAATGCACAATAGGCGGCATTGCCAAGGGAAGCGGCATGATTAATCCCAACATGGCAACAATGCTTTCATTTATAACATCTGATGTGAACATATCGCCTGCCATGCTCAAAAAAGCTCTTGACAGCGATATTAAGACAAGCTTCAACCAGATATGCGTTGACGGGGACACCTCAACAAACGATACGGTAATAATTATGGCAAATGCAATGGCTGAGAATACTGTCATAGACAGTGAGGGCAGTGACTTTGATCTGTTCTGTGAGGCTCTTTCAATGGTTACCGTATATCTTTCAAAGAAGATGGCAAGAGACGGTGAGGGAGCAACAAAGCTGATAGAATGTAATGTAAAAGGCGCAGCGGATGAATATACGGCGCAGAAGATAAGCAAATCCGTTGTTTCGTCGGATCTTTTCAAGGCTGCAATGTTCGGAGCAGATGCAAACTGGGGCAGAGCGCTCTGCGCAATAGGCTATACGGAAGGTGATTTTGCGGTGGACAATATAGATGTGACAATGAGCTCAGCTAAAGGCTCGGTAACCGTATGCAGAGCTTCAGAGGCCGCAGAATACAGCGAAGATAAGGCTACGGAGATTTTGTCCGAGGAGGAGCTTGTAATTGACATAAATATGAATCAGGGAGAGGCCAAAGCTTCGGCATGGGGCTGCGACCTGACATATGATTATGTTAAAATAAACGGTTCATACAGAAGCTGAGGGGAGCAGAGATTATGGTAAAACAAAAATATTTAGATAAAGCGGAGATACTGATAGAGGCGCTGCCGTACATACAGCGTTTCAGCGGCAAAATAATCGTTATCAAGTACGGCGGCAGCGCAATGCTTGATGATGATCTCAAAATGAAAGTGATTGAGGACGCCGTGCTTTTGAAGCTGGTAGGATTTAAGCCTGTGATAGTTCACGGCGGCGGCAAGGAAATCAACAGATGGGTTGACAAGGTCGGCATGAAGCACGAATTTATAGACGGTTTCAGAGTGACGGACGCTGCTACCATGGAGCTTGTGGAAATGGTGCTTTCCAAAGTAAACAAGGATCTTGTGGCAAAGGTGCAGTCGCTGGGCGTTAATGCAGCGGGTATAAGCGGCAAGGACGGCGGACTTATCAAAGTAAAAAAGAAAACGCCCGAGGGCAAGGACATAGGCTTTGTGGGAGATATAACAGAGGTTGACACAAAGCTGGTGGAGGATCTT
The DNA here is from genome assembly GCA_963648745.1 of Christensenellaceae bacterium Phil1. Lineage (GTDB taxonomy): Bacteria > Bacillota > Clostridia > Peptostreptococcales > Anaerovoracaceae > UMGS973. The sequence continues at coordinate 1,542 of CAVJEY010000206.1, read as the reverse complement.
ATCGAAAAAGATTTTCTCCCCGTTATATTCCCCCTCGGAATGGATGATGAGTTTAATACATACAACGTGAATGCTGATGAGGCGGCTTCCGCAATAGCTATGGGACTTAATGCCGAAAAGCTTGTTTATCTTTCGGATGTGGAGGGAGTCAGAGAAAACCCCGACGATCCGGATTCCGTGCTTTCGGAGCTGTTTGTTCACGAGGCGGAGGAGCTGATAGCAGACGGCATTATTTCGGGAGGGATGCTTCCTAAGATACAAAACTGCATCGAGGCGCTCAAAGGCGGCATTACCAGAATACATATAATGGACGGCAGAATACCGCACAGCCTGCTTCTGGAGATATTCACAAACAAGGGTACCGGTACTGCGATATTAAGTGATGAAGAGGAGAAATACTGGGATGGAAAGCATTGATATCAAAAAAACCGACAAAGAAAAAATAGTAAACACATATGCCAGATATGACCTTGCGGTAAAACAGGGAAAAGGCGCTGTATGCACTTCATATGAGGGCAGAGAATATATAGACTTCACATCTGGAATCGGAGTAAACTCTCTTGGATTTTGCGATGAGGGATGGGTAAATGCGGTGACTGCGCAGCTTAACAGACTGCAGCATATTTCAAATCTGTTTTACACAGAGCCTCAGGTCAGGGCGGCGCAGCTTCTGACATCCAAAACCGGAATGTCAAAGGTGTTTTTCGGCAATTCCGGAGCGGAGGCAAATGAAGCCGCAATCAAAACAGCCAGAAAATACGGAAGCAAAGTCAAAGGCAACACTATGAACAAAATAGTGACCCTTGTCAATTCGTTTCACGGCAGAACAATGGCAACAATAACCGCTACGGGGCAGGAGCATTATCATCAGTATTTCACCCCGTTTGTAGAGGGATTTGATTACTGCGAAGCAGACAATATACAGCAGCTTGAAGCGCTGGTTGACGGCAATACCTGCGCTGTTATGCTTGAAATGATACAGGGCGAGGGCGGAGTTATCGCTCTTTCGGAGGAGTTTGTAAAAGCGGCCGAAAAACTTTGCAGACAGAAGGATATTCTGCTGATAATCGATGAGGTGCAGACAGGAGTCGGCAGGACAGGCAAAATGTTCTGCTATGAGCATTACGGAATCAGACCCGATATGGTTACATTTGCAAAAGGCATAGGAGGAGGTCTTCCTGTCGGCGGAGTGATATTCAGTGAAAAATGCTGCGATGTGTTAGAGCCGGGAGACCACGGCACCACCTACGGAGGCAATCCTGTCGTATGTGCAGGAGTTGTTGAGGTGCTTTCAAGAATCGATGATGCGTTTCTTGAAGCAGTGACTGCCAAGGGCGAATATATCAGATCAAAGCTTGCGGATGTTTCTCAGATTGAGGAAATTACAGGCAAGGGTCTTATGATGGGCCTGAAGCTCAAGGATAAAAAAGCTTCTGATATAGTGTCACAGGCCATGAATGAGGGTCTGCTGCTGCTTACAGCAAAGGACAGAGTAAGACTTCTGCCGCCGCTTACCATTACATATGATGAAATAGACAGAGG
>CAVJEY010000205.1:0-3837 GCA_963648745.1 Christensenellaceae bacterium Phil1 | reverse complement strand
AATTCAAGTGTATTTGATTATCGCATTTTCATCTTGTAACATAGAGTGATTTCATCTGGTGTTTTAGACATGAAGATAAAGAATATAATTTTACTTGTTATATGTATAGTGATGACTTCTGTGGCGCAGACACTGAGCCTCAAGGCTGATATCGGAGTATGTGCGTGCTGGGATGCAGTAAGCCTTAATGTGTATGAGAAATTCGGGATAAAGGTAGGTACTGTTTCAATAATGATAAACTGCCTGCTTATACTTGTCCAGTTTATAATTCAGAGAAAAGATTTCAGGCCTGTAAAGCTGCTGCAGGTGACTCTTGCAGTACTGTCAGGAAGCATAGTGAATATAATGTACTATAATGTATTTACATTTGATGTGGATTCATATGCCTTCAGTGTAGTACTGCTGATACTGTCATACATTGGACTCGCTGTGTTTGTAGGAGCAATGACTCTGCTGGATATAATAACAATGCCGCTTGAGGCAGTATGTTATGCAATAGAGCAAAAATACGGCATAGCGTTTTCAAAACTTAGAATGAGTGCCGATGTTATATGTATAGCGGCATCTCTTGCAATGAGTTTTGTCTTTGGTCTGTCGCTGAAAGTCAGGGAAGGAACTGTAATAGGGTTCTTTCTGATAGGCCCGCTGATGGGGATTGCCATGAAGCTGGAAAAAAGACTGACGGTTAAAAAAGACCAGCTGAAATCAGATGAGTCTTTGGCAAGGTGAGAGCTGAAAAAGAGAAATAATTTTACGAATATGACATATGCAGGTTGTTGTATTGAATTAAGCATAACAGTAAATCAGAATAGAGACGAGGATATATACCTGTATCCTTACCTTTCAAATCTTGCCGGGATTTCTGAGTCCCGGCACTTTACCTGAGACGAATGAGATTTAAGTATAATAAAAATCAGCCTTTTGGCTGATTTTTATTATGCTGTTATTCTGCAGGTTTGAGCAGAGGCTGATTTGCAAGCTCCTTTGCAACTATCTGCTGCGCTGAATTTACAAATTCTTTTAGTGCCGGAGACACATACTTCAAAGCTCTGGTACACATTCCCATTGTTCTGTAAAAGTCACCGTCTATTTCTCTGTAGACTGTATTTTCAGGAAGAAGTCCCGCTTGAAGTCCCGAAAGAACGTAAACTCCAAGGTTTTCAGCCGCCATGGCAATCCCTGCCGTATCACTTGCCACATAGTGCTTGATATTCGGTGTGAATGTCTGTTTTTCGACAATTATGTTTACAATATCATCCCAGCCTTTGAGAGGCATTATGAAATCACAGCCGTTAAGCGCAGTTATAGGTATTTTGTCATATTTGGTAAAAGGGTGATCCTCATGCATCGCAAGACAGACAGGGTCTTTGAACAACGGAATGAAATCATAGCCTTTGAGTGAAAAGCTTGACATAAATCCGATGTCAATTATTCCGTTTTGCAGATTAGGCGCAAAATCGGCAAAGGGAAACTCATGAACCCAGAGCTCAATATTTGAATATGCCTTCGAAAAATTCGCAACTATCTTAGGCACAAAGTTTACCATCATACTGTTTTGCGAGCCTATATGTATGGTGCCTGATGCAAGCCCCTTGACTGACTGAACGGTGTTTTTCATATCGCTTTCGGTTTTTACAAGCTGATAACAGTAGCTGAGGATTTTTTTGCCGTCCTCTGTGGGCTGCAGGGCGTCGCGGGTTCTCATCAGCAGAGGAAACCCTATCTCGTCTTCAAACGCATCTATTATGTGACTGATTCCCGGCTGGGAATAGCCCAGAGCTTTAGCTGCTTTGGTAATACTTCCGAGTTCTGCTACTTTGATGAATGCCTGATATTTAATCATGTGTGTCACCTCTCATTCAAATTCTGAATAAAGCCTCTAAACTTTGTTTATTGTAGCTGTCTGTAACTGTTGAAACAGACAGTGATGCATTGTTTTCGCTAAAATTTATTTTACAATTCAGATAATGAATAGTCAACATAAAGTTTATTCGATTTATTTGTGCCCGAAATCACCTTACAATTTTATCAGATACAAAAATACTAATATCTATCACAGTAAATTTCAGAAAGGAGACTGTAATGAGCATAAGAGTAACAGATCACGTTGTGCTGGGACATCAGGACGATGTGAAGAAGGTGACAATTACAGTTGACGGTAAGAAGCTTGAGGCAAGAGAGGGAGAAATGGTTCTTGCCTGTCTTATCGCAAACGGAATAATTGTAAACCGTTACACTGCCAAAAGAAACGAACCGAGAGGACTTTTCTGCGGTATAGGCCAGTGCACGGACTGCGCAATGGTTGTAAACGGAAAGCCTAATGTGAGAACCTGCATAACACCGGTAAAGGAAGGCATGGTAATAGAGACACAAAAAGGCGTAGGAAAGAAGGTGGCTGCACATGATTAAAAAACAGGTGGTTGTCATTGGAGGAGGCCCTTCAGGAATGGCGGCGGCAATAGAAGCCGCAAAGAGAGGAGCAGAGGTTCTGGTTGTCGATTCAAACGGCAAGGCCGGAGGACAGCTTTTCAAGCAGATACACAAGTTCTTCGGTTCAAGCGCTCACAGAGCCGGAGTAAGAGGTATAGACATAGGTACGCAGCTTCTTGCAGAGGCAGAGGAGGCAGGAGTTGAGATATGGCTCAACAGTCTTGCAATAGGCCTTTTTGATGAAAAAATCATAGCAGTTGAAATCGGCGGCGATGATGATGAAAAAAGAGTTGTAAAGGTTCAGGCCGAGAAGATAATAATCTGCTGCGGCGCATCGGAGAACGTAGTAAGGTTCAAGGGCTGGACACTGCCGGGAGTAATGGGGGCAGGCGCAGCTCAGACAATGGTAAACATCAACAGAGTACTGCCGGGTCAGAGAGTTCTGATGGTGGGAACAGGCAACGTAGGCCTGATAGTTTCCTACCAGCTTATGCAGGGCGGAGCAGACGTTGTGGCGCTTCTTGACGTAGCTCCTAAAATCGGCGGATATGCGGTACACGCATCAAAGATTACAAGAGCCGGAGTTCCTGTTCTGACAAGACACACAGTACTTGAAGCAAGAGGACAGGAGAGAGTGGAGCAGGCCGTAATCGTTGAGGTTGACGAAAACTTCAAACCGATACCGGGAAGCGAACAGACAGTAGACTGCGATGTGATAGCCATAGGGGCAGGACTTAAACCTGTTGCGGAGCTTGCGGCAATGTACGGCTGCGAAATGTATTTCAACCCTGTACAGGGAGGCTGGGTGCCTCTCCATAACAGAAGCATGGAAACAAGCTGCGAGGGCATTTATGTTGCAGGCGATATCACAGGTGTTGAGGAGGCCAATACAGCTCTTGAAGAAGGCAGGCTTGCAGGAATAGACGCTGCGGCAAAGCTTGGATATATAAGTCTTGAGGAAGCTGCAGAAGAGCAGCAGGCTGTATGGGCAAGACTTGACGGATTAAGACTTGGGCCTCACGGAGAAAAAAGACATCAGGCAAAGATGACACAGATAGAAAAATTTGAAGAAGCAATGGGAGGTGAGAAATAATGTCAGTATTATCATGCGGATATTTAACACTGGACGAGCTCAAAAAGTCCATAAAATACCCATCGGAAGAAAGAATGGCAAAAGGTCCTGTTGCAATAGCGGAGTGTGTGCAGGAGATACCATGCAATCCATGTGAGGGAGCCTGCAGATTCGGAGCAATAAGTATAGGGGAGCCTATAATCAATCTTCCATGCATAGACGAGGACAAATGCACAGGCTGCGGAGTCTGTATCGCGCAGTGTTCGGGACTTGCCATATTTGTAATAAACAAGGCATACGGAGATGGCAAAGGGACAGTATCATTCCCTTATGAA
>CAVJEY010000204.1:0-3844 GCA_963648745.1 Christensenellaceae bacterium Phil1 | reverse complement strand
TTCGTTGCTGTCCGTTTCGTCAGCAAATCGCTTTCGCTCTTTGGACGAAAAGGCACGTGCTGAAGCACTGCACTCCTGACAGAGGACTTACCGGCAGCTCATACTTCGCTGGGTCAAGTCTCTCTGGACTATGATTGCCTTGAGAAAAACGATGAATATGACAAACTCAAAACAACATATGTCATATTCATCTGCACCTTTGATTATTTCAAAAAGGACGAACCGGTATATTTTTTCAGAAGCTGGGATATTGAAAATCACTTGCTTTTAGATGACTTTGCCTATACAATAATTCTTAACAGCAGGTGTTCACCTGAAAAAGTGCCTGAGGGGCTTAGAGAACTGTATGCGTATATAAATAACCCGAAAAATGTAGGCAAATCAGAGCTTGTTAAAAATATTGATGCTCGTGTCAGGAAGTTTAATAATGGAAGAACTGAACAACTGCCACGAGCTTAAGCTCTGCAGTTGCTGTATTTGACCTACCGACAATTCGCATAGCTCATTGGGTTAGGTCATAATGGAGGACAAAGCATATGACATTTAACTATTATCTGAAAGAAGAAAAGAAAAAGGGCAAAGCCGAAGGCCTTGCAGAAGGAGAGGCTTCCAAAGCTCGTGAGATGGCTAAAGCTATGAAGAATGAAGGCATTGATATAAATACTGTGGTCAAGATTTCGGGACTTTCTAAAGAGGAAATAGAGAAACTGTAAATGCCTATAACTACACCTTAATAAGGTATATTAGCAGAGCGTTCAACCGCCATTCGGGAGCTGTACGCTCTGAAATGTCTGGACCTCTCGCTGAGAAAGAAATTTCAAGGGCTGACGCGGTTTATCCGTTATGCGTCAGCCCTTTGTCAATCATCTATATATTTTTTTTATTCATCCATATCAGGATCCATAGCCTTGTCAAACAGCGCCGTAACCTCTTCGTGAGGTTCCTTGTCCAGAAGTGTTGCAACTACAGCACAGATCAGACCTACGATAAATCCCGGCAGCAGCTCATATATTCCTGTTGCATCCGAAAGGAATATAAGCCACAGAACGTCCGTAATCGCTCCGCATATAACGCCTGCTACAGCGCCCTTGTATGTAAGCCTTCTCCAGAACAGTGACAGAAGTATTACAGGTCCGAACGATGAGCCAAAGCCTGCCCACGCGTTTTCTACAAGGTTCATAATAGCCTGTGCGCCCTCTCCCTTGCTTGACGCTATGATAAATGCAATAACAGAAACAACAAGAACTATTATTCTTCCTACCCACAGGATTTCTTTTTCACTTGCATTCTTCCTTATAATCGGCTTGTATATATCCGATGTAAATGAACTTGATGCAACCAGAAGCTGTGAGTCAGCCGTTGACATTGATGCCGCAATTATAGCCGCCAGCAGGATACCTGCGAGGAATGAAGGGAACAGCTGTCTTGCAAATGTTACAAATACCATCTTCTGTGCGCCGGTTGTAAGAAGCTCTTCTGAGAGGAACATTCTTCCGAAGTATGCGATAAGGCAGGTTGCAAGAAGTGCAAACACAACCCAGACAATAGCAACCGTAGCGCTCTTTTTAATCATTGACGGTTTTTCTATTGACATAAATCTGACTATAATATGAGGCATTCCGAAATATCCAAGTCCCCATGTAAGTCCCGAAACCACATCCTGCCATGATGCAGTGAAAAGTCCCGAACCAAACGAACATTCAACAGTCTGTCCGCTTACCGCATCAGTATACGAGTAAACAGCATCCAGCGCCGCTGTATTCATATCTTTTGTGGCAACAATAACGATAGGAACCGCAAGAAGCGCAACTATCATCAGCAGGCCCTGGAAAAAGTCAGTCCAGCATACAGCTTTGAAGCCGCCTAAAAAAGTGCATATAAGCATTGCGATTGCAAATATGAGCATTGCCGATCTGTTAGTCAGTGCAGGGAATATGGTTGCAAATACCGATGCGCCTGCAACAAAGCCCGATGCCACATAAACAGTAAAGCATACAAAGAAAATAATTGCGCAGATTATCTGCAGTGTATGGCTCTTGGCAAGAAATCTGTTGCTCAGATACTGAGGTATTGTAATGGCATCTCCGGCAACCTTTGAGAATTTCCTGAGCCTTTTGGCAGCAAATATCCAGTTTGCCGCAGTACCCAGAGCAAGCCCTATTCCTATCCACATCTGTCCGAAGCCAAATGCCATAATGCTGCCCGGAAGCCCCATCAGAAGCCATGCCGACATATCAGATGCCTGAGCTGACATTGCTGTAACCCATGGGCCCATCGCTCTGCCGCCGAGGAAGTATTCCTTCTCGTTTTCCTGCTCTCTGCTCCTGATAAAAAAGTATATGCCCACACCTATAATCATTGCAAAGTATAGAGCAAAAGCTAAAATTTCTCCGTTCATAAATTATCTCTCCTTCTTAAATATCAAGTCCTATGCTTAAATTTCTCATAAAATCCTGTACGTTAGTCACTATTCCCTTTGCTGCAAGGCTGCCTCTGTCACCCAGCTTGTTGGCTGCAAATTCGGATGTGTCAACCATGTAAAAATGTACCGGTCTTACAGTTCCGTCCTCAAGCACCCTGTAGGTAGGCGTCATATTGCCTGCCGCAATCGTATGCAGCACCGTAGCCATGCCGATTACCGTTGTTGCTTTTCTCACATGGGAACGTATTGTATCCTGTCCTATGTAAGTATGCTCAAGCACCTCCGGCAAAGGTCCGTCATCTCTGATGGAGCCGTTAAGCACAAAAGGCACATTGTGTTTAACACAGTTATATATAATACCGTTTGATATGCCCTCACCCTCTATAAATGCGGGGATAGACTCATAGGTATTTATAGCATTTATTGTGTCAAGATGGTTGTAGTGTCCGTTGAAATGCTCTCTCTGGTTCACTATGTCGCAGCCAAGAGCAGTTCCAAGATATGCGCCTTCAAGATCGTGGGTTGCAAGCGCATTGCCGGCAAGCAGCGCCTGACAGTATCCGCAGGCTATAAGCTGTCCCATGACACGGCGGGCCTCAACATCGAAGCTGCAGGCAGGTCCTAAAACCCATACCACATACCCGTTGTTTGCCTTTTCATACTGAAGCAGCTCTATGAGGTCTTTGTAATCCTGTGTGAACGATGTCTCCCTGCTTCTGCTCTGGCGAAAGCTGAATGTGTTTTTGATGTCCTCATCCTCGCGTTCCCAGCAGTCAGCATGAACATATATGCCCTCACTTGCATCTTCCGTCCTTCCGACAACAACCCTGTCTCCTTCTTTAATGTTTCTGAACTCGACAATATTGATTTTCTCTCCGTCCCATACGGGCACCGCATCCATCCTGCTGTCCTCTGCAAGATGCCACTTGCCGTCTATCTTGAAATACTCCGGAAAAATAGAGTTTGCATGAAAGCCTTTGGGGGCTGCCTTGGCATGCGGCGCTGTTTCAAGCCTTGCGTCAGGCGCCTCGATAAATTTTTTCTCTGTAAAATCCGGTTCAATATACTTTGCCAGTCTGAAACTCATAACAATACACCTCCGTTTGCCTCTTTTGAGCTGACTTTGCTATTGTACCACATTCAAAACAAGAATGAAACACAGAATTAATTCTATACATTATTCCAGATATTTAACTGCTATTTTTATTAAAACCATTGAAATTACAATAATAACATTGTATACTCTATTCTATACATAAAAGAGTACTAAAAATAAAATGAAAATTTTTTCGGACAAAAAGGTGACAATATGAAAAAAAACTCAAGAAATACAAAAGGAAAAATAGTATCTGCCGCATGGCAGCTGTTTTATCAGCAGGGGTACGACGATACCACCATAGAAGAAATCGTAGAGGCCTCCGG
>CAVJEY010000203.1:0-3893 GCA_963648745.1 Christensenellaceae bacterium Phil1 | reverse complement strand
TATTGTACCACAATGATGACCCTGTTACAATTTACTTATGTTATATATTCAGGAGCGCTCAAAAAATACCGCACTTTTGCGGTGCGGTATCTTAGTCTGTCTATTTTTCTTCTTTGATGTCCAGTTTGATGTGAACGTCTCTTAGCTGTCTGTCGTCAACTTCTGACGGCGCCCCCATCATTACATCCTGTGCGTTTTTGTTCATAGGGAACGGAATGATTTCTCTGATGGACTCCTCGCCTGCAATCAGCATTACCATTCTGTCAACTCCCGGCGCAATGCCCGCATGAGGCGGTGCTCCGTAGCAGAAAGCATTGTACATTGCAGGGAATTTAGCCTTAACGTCATCTTCACCAAGACCTACAAGTTCAAATGCCTTAATCATAATCTCAGGGTCGTGGTTTCTGACAGCGCCGCTTGAAAGCTCAACACCGTTGCATACAAGGTCGTACTGGTAAGCCATGATTTCAAGCTCTTTGTCTATGTTGCCCTCTGCCTCTTCAAGGGCTTTGAGTCCGCCCTGCGGCATTGAGAACGGATTGTGGCAGAATTCAAGTTCGCCGCTTTCTTCTCCGATTTCATACATAGGGAAGTCAACAATCCAGCAGAATTCATATTTTTCCCTGTTCATATGACCCTCTACCGTATTGCCTATCATTTTTCTTAACACGCCTGCTGTTTTCTGAGCGGCAGGTTTTTTAGGCGCTGCAGCAAGACCTACAAAACAGCCCGGTTTCAGGTTTAATGCCGATTTGATTTCATCCGCACAATCTGCAAAGAATTTGGAAACTCCGCCTGTAAGGCTGCCTGACTCGTCAACCTTGAACCAGAACGGTTTGTTTGCAGTCTGCACCTCCACATCCGCGCAGAGTTTGTCTATGAATTTCCTTGTTTCTTTGAAGTCCTCAACCACTACAGCCTTGACAAAGCCTTTGAACGGTTCAAAATCTGTCCTGTTTGCAATCTCTGTGATATCGGCAAGCTCAAGGTCTATTCTGAGGTCAGGCTTATCTGAGCCGTATTTTTCCATTGCATCGTTAAACGCTATTCTCTTAAACGGCGGTTTGGATGCTTCTTTGTAAAGTCCGTATTCTGCAAATACAGGAGGCAGCACGTCTTCAAGCACTGCAAATACATCATCCTGATTTGCAAAAGCCATTTCCATATCAAGCTGATAAAACTCACCCGGCGATCTGTCTGCTCTTGCGTCCTCGTCTCTGAAACAAGGGGCAATCTGAAAATATCTGTCAAAGCCCGATGTCATAAGCAGCTGCTTGAACTGCTGAGGAGCCTGCGGCAGCGCATAGAATTTGCCCGGGTGGTTGCGTGCAGGCACAAGATAGTCTCTGGCGCCCTCAGGTGATGAGCTTGTAAGTATAGGTGTTGTTATTTCCAGAAATCCCTTGGCTGTCATTGCAGCTCTTAGTGCCGATACAACCTGGCATCTTAATATTATCTTGTTTTTGACTGCAGGGTTTCTCAGGTCAAGATATCTGTGTTTTAGTCTTACGTTTTCATCAGCTTCCTTGCTGCGGTTGATTTCAAACGGCAGCTCGTTGTAGATACATTTGCCGAGCACTTCGATTTTTTCGGGAACTACTTCGATTTCTCCTGTAGGCAGTTTGGTGTTTTTGCTTGAACGTTCTCTGACTGTACCCTCTACAGATATAACGGATTCGTTGTTCAAAGGCTTGACAATGTTCATCATCTCCTCGGTTTCGATTACAACCTGTGTGGTTCCGTAAAAGTCACGAAGCACTATGAAAGCAAAGTTTTTGCCCACCTCTCTGACGTTTTCCATCCAGCCTGCCAGCTTGACGTGCTCGCCGGCATTGGCAATTCTTAATTCATTACAATTGTGAGTTCTTGACTGAAACATGGTTTATTCCTTCCTGTATATAAATTTAATCTTAACATTTCAATGTTTTAATTATATCTTTTTGCGTGAATTTTTGCAACACACAAACCGCCTGCGGCATCTGCATGCAAAAAGGAGTAATTCCTATCCGAACTACTCCCTGTGAACTGCAATAATTTCCTGCTGTTATCAGTGTGTATAATTATCAAAGTATCCCTGAATGTAAATTATAGGAGTGCCTTTGTCTCCCGAACCTGATGTCAAGTCGCACAGCGAACCCAAAAGGTCTGTAAGTCTTCTCGGAGTAGTTCCCTCTGTAACCATCTGTCCCACAAGGTTTGCATCTTTTGTCTTGATGGCATCCTCTATGGCAGCCTTGAGTTCATCTCCGTTCAGGTCAGCAAAGTCATTGTCTGCAAGGTATTTGAGTTTGAGTTCGTTAGGCTGTCCTTCAAGACCTCTGGTATAACCCGGTGATACAACAGGGTCTGCCAGCTCCCATATCTTGCCTACAGGATCCTTGAATGCCCCGTCTCCGTAAACCATTACTTCCACAGTCTTTCCTGTTCTTGCTTTGATTTCAGCCTGAACACCGTCTACAAATTCCTGACAGTTTACGGGGAACAGCTTGACCCTGTCCTCTGTAGCCTTGTTTGAACCTAGGAGGCCGTAATCAGGATTGTAGCCGCTGCCGTTTACGGACTCCGTCATTATATCGTCCATACCGAGCACAACAGTCGCTCCCGCTTCTTTAATCAGCCTTTTGGTTCTTGCTCTTGTGTGTATGTCACAGCACAGCACCTTGTCTGTATACCTGACAATGGTTCTGGGGTTGTTTGAGAATATTATCTCTGCCTCTGCGCCTTCTTCTTCGATAAGTCCCTTGTAGTAGTTAACATAGTCAACCGCTGTAAAAGTATGGCATGATTTGCCGAACAGCCCTTCAAATTCCGCCTGTGTCAGTACATCCGAATATGGGTTGATGCCTTTTTCGTCAAGCTTATCTATGTCAAGAATATGGTTGCCCACTTCATCGCTGGGATAGCTTAGCATAAGCACGATTTTTTTGGCTCCCTTTGCAATGCCTCTGAGGCAGATTGCAAATCTGTTTCTTGAAAGAATAGGGAATACAACTCCTACTGTCTCACCGCCCAGCTTGGCCTTAACATCCTGCGCGATGTCTGCAGTTGTGGCATAGTTTGCCTGCGCCCTTGCAACAATTGATTCTGTAACAGCCAGAACATCTTTGGTGCCGATTTCAAACTCGCCTGCATCTATCGCTCCCAAAAGGGTATCAACTACAATTTTTTTGAGGTCGTCACCCTCTCTGATAATAGGGGCTCTGAGTCCTCTTGATGTTGTTCCTACAAATCTTGTCATTTTTTACCTCCAATTATTGATCTCTGAATTTATTTGCCCGGCTTGTATGAGCTTTTGAGATCCACTATTCTGTTAAACACTTTTTCGGTATCCGTTGTCAGTTTTTCATCTGCTACATAATAGCCGTGTCTGAAAAACTGGAATCTCTCTCCCGGCGCCGCCTCAAGTATTGAAGGCTCCGCGTATGCAGTCACAACCTCAATCGAGTTGTCGTTAAGAACGTTGTTGCCCTCTTCATCTGTAACCATCAGGTAATCATAGTTTCTGATTTTAACCGGCACTGCTGTCCCGGCGTCAACCCAGTGTATGGTGCCCTTGACCTTGCGGCCTTCAAAGCCTGCTCCCGATCTTGTTGCCGGGTCATATGTGCACAGAAGCTCTCTGATACTGCCGTCATCGTTTTTGACAACCTCGTTGCAGGTGATAAAGTATGCGCCTTTGAATCTGACTTCGTTGCCCGGGAAAAGCCTGAAATATTTTTTGGCCGGAACCTCCATGAAGTCTGCGCCGTCAACATAAAGCTCTCTGCTGAAAGGAACGGTGCGGCTGCCCATTTCGGGAACATTACGGTTGTTTTCCATTTCACATTCTTCTGTCTTATCTTCAGGATAATTGGTTATTACTACCTTAATCGGGTTCTCTACTACATTCCTTG
>CAVJEY010000202.1:0-4011 GCA_963648745.1 Christensenellaceae bacterium Phil1 | reverse complement strand
CTTTGATCCGGGCGCTGTCTGCCATGGTCAGAAACCATCTGCCGTCTTTGGTAATTCCTATTTTGTATATTTCATATTTATCTTTGTCAAGATTGTCAAGCACTGCCGATGCAGATATGCAGGAAACCTCATACTCTGACGAAACGCCTCCAAACAGCACTGCAAGTCTTATTTTATTCATATTTCACCATCACTCCTTACTAAAATATGTATTTATTCTAGCACATTATATGACGTAAAAAAAGTGCCGCTTAGGTTAAAACCCAAAAAAACATAATCCGCCGCAAACGCAACGGATTATATAATTTCCGGTTTTATATGTACATCTCTATTTTTCGATGTCAAAGGTTTTTACAATCTTATCGTCATTACCCAGAAATTCTTCCACCTCAACCTCTACCGGAGAGGTGGTGTTTTCAAGCTTTTTGGTAATGACAACTTCGATTGTTTTGCCCGGTTTGATTTGCCTGGAAGCATCATCATCCATACATTCAAATGATTCCTCATCAGTATACACACTCGTTGTCTCAAGTTCCACACCGTCCTGAAAAACATCATACATCATAACAGTATCGAAGCTTGCGGCATCATCGCTGTTGTTTGTAAAACCAATGCTTATCGCTATCGTGTCACTGCCGTCATAGTCTTTTACCATCTCATAGTCTTTAATTGCAACCTCGTAGTTTCCAAGTACGCCTTCATCAGACGGCGCTGCCGCTTCCGGTTCTGCCTCCGTACATCCTGCAAAAGCAAAAGCCGTAACTGCTGTCAGCAATAATACAAGTACTCTCTTCATTCCTTGCCTCCTTTTATGACGCTCTGCTCCTTTTTTCTGCATATTACAGTTCCAAGGATGAATACAGCACCGAAAATTATGCACAAAACACCCCAGATGATCAGATCACCGTAGCTCCCTGCGCATACTGCGCCGATAATTCCACCGACAAGATAAAATCCTCCTGCCACAAATGATCCTGCGCCGCTGCTGTTCCTTGTAACTATTGCAACTATGCCCGCCACAATACAGCATATCGCAAGGACAATTCCCGCACTGCCTCCTGCTTCCCCGTTGTTTTCAATGGCATTGCCTATTCCCGCCGCACACGACTGAAACAGCACTATGGCAGATAATACAAATGAGATGATTCCCAGAATCAGTTTTATTGTTTTCATAAACACTTTCCTTTCTGTTTTTTGTTTTATCATAATACACCTGCTGTAACTTTTGTCGTGCCGGCAGCACGATTTTTATACGTGCAGCGGCTCGATTCCATGCTCCTCCAGATATATGTTAAATCTCAGCATATCTTTTGTTCCGCGCAGTGCGGCAGCGGCAATTCTCACATCCCTTTCATCTCTGGGATCAAGTGCACAAAACCCTGCAATATTCAGCGCGCGCTGTATGCGGTCAAAATCCATACCGGCTCCCATACAAAGCGCCAGCACTTTATCTCTCCCAGGGTTTTTTCTTGTTCCGTTTATGATATTGTAGCCGTAGTTTCTGTTGATTCCGCTGTTTTTCATAACCGCCGCAACAGTAATGCTGTTTTGCTGCATATACCTCTGCAGATACAGGGCAAATGTTTCTTTTTTGTACGGCTGCACATATTTCCTTATGTATTTTTCTTCTTCATCAAAGGTGCTGATTTTTTTCAGCTCTGAAATCAGCCTGCAGTAAATTTTATCACTCATATATCATCCTCTCACAGATATGAGTTTACTGGATTTGATGCGATATATGTCGTGCTAAAAGCACGAAAAAGCATAATACCCCTGGCAGCGCATGCCATTGATATTATGCTTCGATTAATGTATTACCTGCTGTTCAAAGCAGCTCCAGACCTTCACTTTCCAGAACAAGGTTTATATCCATCACCTTCGTAACCCCGCTGTTTACTGCAATTATAATGCGGGCATCTCTTTCATCCTTGGGATAAAGCACACCTTCCTTCGCAATTTTAAGCGCACGATTGCAGGCACTGACATTCATTCCGGCTCCTATGCACAGTGCAATTATTTTGTCCCTGCCCGGATTCCTTACACCGTTTACAATGTTGTACGCGTAATTTCTGCTTATACCGCTTCTGTCTATAATCTCAGACAGAACAAGATTATGCTCGCCTATATATTCATTGAAATACTGCGCAAAGCTGTCATAGCCAGCCCCTGTATATCTGTCTATATATCTCTCTGCTGATGTTTTATCTCTGACATTGCTCAATATACTCTCAAGCCTTGCTGTCGTTTCCTGTGCTTTCATATTTTCTCCCGATATATTTCATTTCTGATACAAGTATAACTGCATTGCCCCAATTTATCAATATTTATACCGGTCAGGCCTCTCATTCAAAATACTGCTTCCGAAAAATATTCACAGCATCCGCTCCTTTGAAGTTATTATTGTGATACAATACATCTATATTAAAACTCAGGAGCATTAAGTCTATGAATTCAGAAGATATGGCAATACTCTCATTTTATGAAGAAAAAGCAACAGTTTCAGACAAATCGGAGGTTTTCCTTGTTCAGCACAGGGAAACAGGCAGATTTTATATCAGGAAACACCTTTCGATATATGACAGGGAGCTTTATCTTTCGCTCAAAAATATGAACATCCCCGGAATACCGAAAATATATCATATTGCCGAAGATGAAAACCGCCTGATTGTAATAGAGGAATACATAAACGGAACGACGCTGTCTGACCTTATCAGTGAACACGGCCCGTTCTCTGTTGAAGAAGCAGCAGGTATAATAAGCGGGCTGTGCGATATTCTTAATCGCCTTCACAGCTGCACACCTCCTGTAATTCACAGAGATATCAAGCCGTCAAACATCATAGTCACCTCAGATATGAATGTCACCCTGATTGATTTCAATGCCTCTAAAAAATTCGACAGCCGGAAAAACCGCGATACATACCTGATGGGCACAGCAGAATATGCCGCCCCTGAGCAGTTTGGATTCAGTCAGTCAGATGAAAGAACCGACATATACACACTCGGAATACTTCTCAACATACTGATTACCGGCTGTTTCCCCAGGGATGTGCTTTGCAGCGGAGCTGTTTCAAAGGTAGTGACAAAATGCACACAGATGGAGCCTTCACAGCGGTATTCTTCGGTAATGAAGCTCAAAGCCGCATTAAAATCTGCAGTTTCAGGCACCTCTTCAAAAAAACGCTGTCCAGCCTTGCCGCCGGGTTTCAGAACTCTGACATGGTGGAAAATGGCTGCGGCTGCAATAATGTACCCGTCAATCATATACACCGGACTGACTCTGAAGCTGGACAGCTGCAATACATCTCTGCAGCTTTATACAGACAGATGCCTGATTACAGCATGGATGCTTTTCAGTATCGCACTTGTTTTTAACTATATGAACATTCTGGACAGACTTCCTGTTGCAAAAAGCAGAATTACGGCAGTCAGAGCGCTTGGCATACTGCTATGGTCGCTTGCCGCACTCCTTCTTGCCGCATTTGTTTCGGTAACGGTTTTTTCGTAATATTGTTTACAGCTGTCTTTTGCTTTTGAATCCGTATTCCTTTTTCAGTCTTTCAAGAATTTCAAAAACAACCGGGCATACCTCGGCCGAATAAAGAATGCTGTACATACTTTGCAGCCTTCCCGGCTGATCCGTATGCGGATATTTTTTGCAGCTGTCGGGTCTGCATTCTCCCAGAATGCAGTTTCCGTCACTGTCAAGGAAATCACACGGCATATGTTTTGTCATATATTTGCCTTCACTGAAATCAAGAAATCTCTCAACAAAAGCTGTTTTCTCCATGCCAAGATGCTCTGCGCATTTTTCGATATCATGAGGCGGAATTAACCCTTTGTACATTTTGCAGCAGTTTCTGCAGCTGCTGCAGTCATACTCTGCAAAAAGCTCCCTGTGCAGCGCAAGAAACTGTCTGTCCAGCTTCTTCTCCTGCGCATTGCACTTCAGGTATATTCTGAATCTGATATTTTCGTCTTCTTTTTTCTCTGCTTCTTTTTTTACTTTTTC
>CAVJEY010000201.1:0-4036 GCA_963648745.1 Christensenellaceae bacterium Phil1 | reverse complement strand
TCTCTTTACCTTGTGCTTTCATCTCACCAGCAGCCTGAGCAAATTTATATGTCAGGGATTCTCCTACTTCTTTTTCAAAATGCATTGTTCTATCCTCTTACAAAACTTTCTAATACTTACATCTTCATATCTAAACATTAAGTTCTCTCCTGTATTCATCCAATCTCCCGGCCTGAATCTCACTGCCAACCAATATGTCGGCTCTCTTTATTGTCTTATATACAGTTTTTAGCACGATTTTCACATCTGCCAAAAACGACACATCATCTACATAACTCAAATCATATTCAAATCGCTGCTCCCATGTAGCAGCATTTCTGCCATTTACCTGAGCTAATCCTGAAAGACCGGGTCTAACATCATGTCGATGATGTTCTTCTTTGGTATAGTATGGTAAATACTCAACAAGTAACGGCCTTGGACCGATAACTGACATATCGCCTTTTAAAATATTAAATGCCTCCGGCAATTCATCAAGAGATGTTGACCTCAACAGTTTTCCGAATTTAGTAAGCCTATAATCATCAGGCAAAAGATTTCCATTCTCATCACGCGCATCTGTCATAGTTCTAAATTTATATAAATTGAAAATCATTTCTTTGCCTGTTTTTGAATTAATCTTTCCAGGCCTGGCCTGCTTAAATATAATTGGACTTCCAAGTTTTATTCGAACTAAAACAGCTATAATGGCATACAACCAGCAAAAAACTGTTATTGCAAGTAATGCGCATATAATATCTATCGCTCTTTTAAAAACTCTGTTGTATAATCCGTTCTTTCCTTTAAACATTTCACTTACCGAACTTTGTCCTACTCAAAACATCCAACAATATATCTCTACCTTTATCGGTGATATTTCATTCAGATCAGAAGACAAAGCAATTGTGTACAAATACACTTTTGCACAGCTCACTATCCACGTAATCAAAAGCTGTAATACCCAGATGCATCAGATTACTTGTATTAAGGTAACTCTTCACACGCGGGTTTAAGTAGTCTGCGTAGTCCCATGGTGATTGTTCAGGAATTCCTACTGCACTAACATGATTAATCCTGATTTTATCGCTGTATTTTCCCTGCTGATAGAAACCTTGCACCATCTGCAGTTTTGCTTCTTTACCCGGATTTTTATATGTATCCTGTGTTTCAATTGCTCTTTTATCAATTCCTATACCAAGCTGCAATGCCGGACGAATCATGTCATCTGAGAAATACATATCATCAATTATGACTATTTTACCGCGCAATTTCGATATCTCAGGATTTTCCATAATCGTTTTAGAATCAACAAAATAGTTCCTATAGTAATTAACAAGTATTCCACTCATTTTGTGGATGAAATTTTCTCTTATTTCATCAGTCTTCTTAAAGATAGCTTTTGATAATTCGGCCTTTAATCTTACAACAACAAACTCTTCCGATTTGCTCAGGAAATGTATTAACTGTCTAAGCACTCTCTCAAAAGATATACCCAAAGATACTACTCCATGCACCATTGTCATTTTTTCATCTACCCGAAGATCGAAATATCGTACACCCATTCTCAGCTGCGACACTATATCGGAACTGCTGTACTGACACTTTGCCCATCCTATACCTGTATTGTATGTCGCTGAATCATGCGTGCCCGGAATAGACACTTCAGACAGGCGTACATCATCCTTCAGAAACTTCATCCAGCATTCAGATTCGCATTCCATGTCCGCATCAAACGGCACGGAAGACAGCATATATTGCTCAGATGGGACGGATTTGTGTGACCGGTCATAAAATTTTTCGTCATTATAGTGTGCAAGAAGATTCCAGTCCATATAGTAGCCTGAACGATCATTTATAATCAGAAAACCCGCATCTGTCGACCGATTGTCAGTCAGACCCTGAGAATATACCTTTAAATCCGTTATAGCTTCTCCATTCGGAACCTGGTCTTCCAGCTTTGGATCCAATACAAAAACATCGTCCCAGCTTCTAAAAAGGCTGAAAAACACATCCGGATTAATGATATGCTTCTTCATCCCGCGCAGCACCAGATAAACCTCGGGTTTATTTCCAAATCGAATTGCCATGCCATGCAGCGAATTTACCAGAGCCGGTAACATACTTTCCACTCTCCTTCCCTTCAATCAAAGCATCTCCTGACAAGTTCTATCACCCTGTCCTGCTCTTCCTCTGTCATCTTGTTATCACTTGGCAGACATATTCCTCTATTGAATATGTCTGTACCTTTATCGGTGATATTTACAACATACCCGTTATTCCTGTACAAAGGCTGCATATGCATAGGCTTCCATACAGGCCTGCCCTCCGCATTGTGCATGGCAAGAACCTCTAAAATCTCCTCAGGACAGCTCCTGCCTGCCTCTTTTATGTAGAGTGCCTTCTCATCATCTCTGACCTGAGGGCACATGGCATCCTCATCTATAATCAGCGCCGACAGCCAGTAATTAGGCTCTGCGCCCACCCTGTCCGGGTTCATTTGCACAGGCAGGTCTCTAAAGCCCTCTCTGTATCTCTCGTATACAAGTCTTTTCTGCGCGATATGCTCCTCCAGATGCATGTACTGTCCTCGCACAACACCTGCAACCACATTGCTCATGCGGTAGTTGTATCCTGTCTCCTCATGCTGATACCAGGAAGCTGCCTCTCTTGACTGGGTGCTCCATTTTCTGGCCCTGCCTGCGTCCTCCATACTGTCTGTCAGAAGACACCCGCCTGAGCTGCCTGTAATTATCTTGTTCCCGTTATAGCTGACAGCGCTGTAGTCTCCAAACGAGCCGCACTGCCTGCCGTCTGCCGTCGCTCCCATGGCCTCGGCAGCATCCTCTATCAGAAGCGCTCCGCGCTTCTTACAGATTTCCCTGATCTCTGCAATCCCTCCGGGGAATCCATAGAGCTCTGCAAATACTGCAAGCTTAACATCCGGATAAAGGTCAAAAGCTTTTTCCAAAGCTTTTGGGTCCATGTTCCAGGTATTTATATCAGTATCGATAAACACCGGAATACCGCCCTCATAAAGCACGGGGTTGACAGTGGCATCAAAGGTCATGTCAGAGCAGAACACTCTCCTGCCCTCAAGCGCGCCATGTCCCGGCAGAGGTCTGCCGTAAAGCCTCTCACCTGCCAGCTTCACACACAGGTGAAGCGCTGCGGTGCATGATGATAATGCAACCGCATACCTTACTCCGGATTTCTCTGCTGCAATACGCTCAACCTCATCTATATTCTCACCGACTGTAGACATCCAGTTGGTCTCATATGCCTTTGTCATGTATTCAAGCTCCTCACCGTGCATGGTGGGACTTGAAAGCCATATTCTGTTTTTAAATGCCTCTATATCTGTTCCTTTGAACATGTATAATCTCCTTGTTAAGGTGATTTTCCTGTTTCACTTTTTTTCTGTTTCACTTGGCATGTAAACAGCCGCATGTACTCATACGGCCATGCGGTATATATGTATATGCTGTTATATCGCCATGCTGAATTTCCATTTGCTACCCTCTATAAACTCTCTGCTTATATTCTTCACATAAATGTACCTTTGTCCCGATATTTAACCTCCGGAACATGGAACAGTAAAAACCACTTAAAATACCGCCAAAGCGGCTGATTTATACTTTCAGGGTTTTTCGCAGAGTTTGTCACTCTGCGTAAATTATTCTGAAAAGTATTGAAATAACAGCGTTTCAGGCGGTGTTGCAATCAAAAAAACACAAAATCTGACTGCTTAAAAAATTGAGTCATTAAAAATAAAGGTATGGATTAATAAGGCTCCAGGCCTTAGTAACTGTATACATAGCGCAATATATCCCGGGTAATAATTCTGACTGCTTAACTGACTGCTTAAAGTATAATTCTGCCTTGTTTATAGTCGGTTTTTATTCAAAAACCATGCAGTTTCGAACAAAAATCTATACTCTATGTTGACTTTTTAGCGGATATACGATATATTATTAGCAGGCAAGGGGGTTTTTGAGCATTCATAGAGTGACAAACTCTGCGAAAAACCCTGAAAGTATAAATCAGCCGCTTTGGCGGT
>CAVJEY010000200.1:0-4132 GCA_963648745.1 Christensenellaceae bacterium Phil1 | reverse complement strand
TTAAGACCTGCTTCAAGCTGTTCGTCAGTTACGCAAAGCGGGCAAAGGAATCTGATTACGTTGCCGTATGTTCCTGCTGATTCAAGTAATAAACCGTTGTTCATAGCTGTCTGTACGATTTTGCCTACCAGCTCAGCGTCAGGCTCTTTAGTTGCCTTGCTCTTAACAAATTCAACACCCATCATAGCGCCAAGACCTCTGACATCGCCTACTGCTTCGTACTTGTCTTTCCATTCGTTGAATCTCTTCATGCCGATTTCTGCGATATGCATAGCCTTTGCAGGATAGTCATCTCTCTGCATTACTTCTGCAACCTTTAATGCTGATGCTGCCGATAATGCGTTGGCGCCGAAAGTACCGCCGATTGTACCGCCTGTTACAGCGTCCATAATCTCTGCTCTTGCAGTTACTGCTGATAACGGTAATCCTGCACCGATTGATTTAGCTGTAGTCATAATATCAGGAGCTGCGCCTGCATCTGCGAAATACTGTGAAGCAAACATCTTGCCTGATCTTGCCCATCCGCACTGTACTTCGTCGCAAACCATTAAGATACCGTGTTCGTCACAGATTTTTCTTACTGCCTTAACCCATTCGATTGGAGCAGGTACGAATCCGCCTTCGCCCTGTACAGGCTCGAATACGATTGCCGCGCAGGCATCATAAGGAGTAGCTTCGATAAATACTTCTTCTAATTTCTTTACATAGTAGTCGATAGCTTCTGCTTCTGTCATGTTGCCCGGAGCTCTGTAAAGGTTAGGGAATTCTGCTCTGTATACGCCGTCAGGGAAAGGTCCCATGCCTACTGCATATGCTTTTTTGGCAGTCATTGTCATTGTTAATGTTGTTCTGCCGTGGAATGCGCCTGTAAATACGATGATGTTAGGTCTGCCTGTGTAGTTTCTTGCAATCTTAACAGCGTTTTCGTCTGCTTCTGAACCTGAGCATACGAACATTGTTTTTTTATGGTCGCCTTTAACAGGAACGATTTCGTTCATCTTCTCTGCCAGTGCAACATAGCCTTCGTGAGTTGTGATGTTGAACATTGAGTGGAAGAACTTGTCAGCCTGTTCTTTAACTGCTGCGATACATTCAGGATTGCTGTAGCCGATGTTTAATACGCCTACGCCGCCGATCCAGTCAAGGAAGATGTTGCCGTCAACGTCTTCGAACATAGCGCCTTCGCCTCTTTTGATTACTGCTTTGTAAGCAGTTCCGATACCGTTAGGAACAGCCTTTGCTCTTCTGTCCATGATTTCCTGACCTTTTGGTCCAGGAAGTGTGCCTGTTACGATTTTAGGTAATGCTTCTCTTAATGACATTTTAATTTCCTCCTGATTATTTATATATTAAACTTAACGTTTTAATATCATCGTGCCTAGATTTATTATATCCTTTTATATATATGTTTTCAAATGACAAACTTGCTGACTTTAGTTTACTAATATGACAAATCAGTCATTGTCGCCGGTTATGACCGAACCGAGGTTCAGAGAGTCTTTTTGGAGAGCCAGCACCAGATCGTTTATCTTTGACATTTTTTCAGGCGAAATCTTCTCGCCCATGACAAGTCCTGTGTTGTAAAGCAGGTTTTCCATCTGGTTGTGTATCTCTACGATTCTCTGTTTTGTCGCCTCCACAGCTTCGTTGTCTATAGCATCCTCGTAAATTTCCTCTTTGCTTACAATCTCTGTTTTTTTGAGTTCAAATTCGGAAACCCCGGTAACAACCACAGGATCGTATCCGAATCTTTGCCTGATTGAAGCTGCAAGGGCTTCCTTTGACTCCGGCTCACCGTGAACTAAAAACAGCTGCTTAGGCCTGACCTGAAAGCCCGCGAGCCAGCTCAGAAGACCTTCTTTGTCCGCATGACCCGAAAAGCCTTCAAGATTGTATATTTCAGCATTGACATGAACCGCCTCACCAAAAAGCACGATATCCTTCTGTCCCTCTGTAAGCATCCTGCCCAAAGTTCCCTCCGCCTGATAGCCTACAAAGACCACGCTTGATTTTGGATCCCAGAGGTTGTGCTTCAGATGGTGTCTGATTCTGCCCGCTTCGCACATACCGCTTGCGGATATGATTACTTTTGGTTTTCTGTCCGCATTGAGCGCCTGCGACTCTGCCGTGGATCTTGTAAATCTCAGGTTAGGGAAATCCAGCGGATTGTCACCTTTTAATATATATGCTTTGGTCTCCTCGTCAAATACCTGCGCATTTTTGCGGAACACCTCTGTTGCCGTAGTTGCCATAGGACTGTCTATATATACAGTGAGCTTTTCGAGCTCGTCTTTGTATTCGGGTCTTTCGAGATAAAACCTGTTGAACTCATAGATAAGCTCCTGCGTCCTGCCTACCGCAAATGACGGTATTACAACAGTGCCGCCGCGTCCGGTGGTTTTGATGACTATATCCAGAAGCTGCTCTATACTTGTGGAATTCTCAGGGTGCAGCCTGTTGCCGTAAGTTGATTCCATAATTACATAATCGGCTTTTTTGATTATTGTAGGATCCCTCAGTATAGGTCTGTCCATCACACCCAGATCTCCGGAAAACACTGTCTTGTAGACATTGTCATCCTCAGTCACCCAGAGCTCTGTTATGGCAGAGCCTAAAATATGCCCTGCGTCATTGAAAACGATTTTCATTTCATCATTGATTTCAAACAGCTGATCGTACATAACAGGTCTGACATATTTGAGAGTTTCCTCTGAGTCTTTGACCGTATACAGAGGCTCTACAGGCTTCCTGCCTGCTCTTTCGTTTTTGCGGCTCTGCCATTCGGCTTCTTTTTCGTGAATAAATCCGCTGTCTTTGAGCATTACATCAAGCAGATCCGCCGTAGCGTCTGTGCAGTAAATAGCTCCTCTGAAGCCTCTTTTTACCAGAAGCGGCAGTCTGCCGCAGTGGTCTATATGCGCGTGGCTGAGTATTACGCACTCGATTTCTGCCGGGTCAAACGGGAACGGTTCCTCATTTAGTGCGTCCTGTGCTTTACCGCCCTGAAACTGCCCGCAGTCAAGAAGTATTTTGTGGTTTTCCGTCGAAAGCATATGACATGAACCTGTTACCCCTGTCGCTGCTCCGCAAAACTTAATCTTCATATCTAATCCATCATCTCCTTAAATTAAAAAGTATGCTCGCTTATTATGCGGTTTTTCATTTCCCATAAATCCTGTGACAGATCCACATAGTAGGTCTGCGGATTGTCAAATCTGAGCATTTCATCCCATAGCGTATCAATCTGCTGCGCGCAGTAGGTTCTGATTTCGTCTACCGACGGACTTTCGTATACCCTGACGCCCTTGTCAAACAGTTTGACTCTGAGGTTTTTTACATAGAAATTGCACAGCTTTTTCTTTTTCCATACTGCCTTCGGATCAAAGATTTCGTAACCGTCCTGTTCAGGTATTGTCTCACCGTCTAAGGTTATGACATCGGCAAGCGCCTTGTTTGTCGTCCTGTCGTAAATTCTGAATACGCTCTTGAAACCCGGATTCGTAATCTTCTCAACGTTCTCGCTTATCTTCATTTTAGGAGTCATGACACCGTTTTTTTCGAGAGCGGCCAGTTTGTATACCCCGCCGAAAACAGGCTCTGACTTGGCAGTGATAAGCCTTTCGCCTACACCAAAAGAGTCAATGCAGGCTCCCTCAAGCAGCACATCTCTGATTATATATTCGTCAAGGGAGTTTGATACGACTATACTGCAGTCCTCAAGACCTGCATCGTCAAGCATTTTTCTTGCCTGCTTGGTCAGATAAGTCACATCTCCCGAATCTATTCTTATTCCCATTTTTGACGGCTTCATCTCTTTGAAGACTCTGATTGCCGCCGGAACTCCGGATTTGAGCACATTGTAGGTGTCTACAAGCAGCACGCAGTTGTCCGGATAGATTTCGGCATATTTCCTGAATGCCTCGTATTCGTTTTCGTACATCTGCACCCAGCTGTGAGCCATTGTTCCCAGCGCCGCAATACCGTCATCTCTGTCGGAAATCGTACAGGCTGTACCTATGCAGCCTCCTATGTACGCAGCTCTGGCTCCGTAAACGGCAGCTGATGTGCCGTGCGCTCTTCTTGTTCCGAATTCCATCACGCCTCTGCCCTTGGCAGATCTTACGATTCTGTT
>CAVJEY010000199.1:0-4193 GCA_963648745.1 Christensenellaceae bacterium Phil1 | reverse complement strand
CTTCAGTACAGTTCGCTTCTTTTGTTGTTTGTCCATCATCCCAACTGTGGTCTGCAGTTTCAAAATGGCTTCCATCGTTCTTGCAGATACGTTTATGGCTATCAGCATCTAATTTGGTCCAACTATCCCAGTCATGGCCTATCGCTTTTATGTCAACAACGTCCTTGGTCTGAGCTTCAAAGTCTTCTCCTGCAAATGTTGCAGTATAGGTTGTTGTTCCGGCTTTTTTACAGGTTGCAGCTTCCTTAACCGCTGATGTAACCTTTCCGTTATTCACAGTTGCTTCCTCTGTCACCTTGGCATCGCAGTCCTTTGCTGTACATTCTTTCTTTGCCGTACAGCTCTTGCCATCGTCTGTCCAGGTATACTCAGCAGCTCCATAGCTGTGACCTGTTGCTGCTATAGTTTCAGCGGTAACCGTTGTTTCTGTTTTCTTGTCTGCCTTGAACACCTTATCGCAATTATCACATGTCCAGTATTCGTTGTTTCCGTCTTCTGTGCATGTTTTTTCTTTGGCTCCCGTCATCGTAAGGCTATGACCTGTTGCAGCAACTATCTCTGTCCCTGTTACGCCACAGTTTTTACATGTTAATTTCTTTATTCCTGTTTCTGTACATGTCGCTGCCTTTGTGATCTCTCCTTCATTCCAGTCACTCGCCACATGGCCCCATTTAATTTCATTTCCAGCCTTTGCTACTGCGGTTTCAATGCAGTAACTGTTATCTTGCAGCTTGGCAGGTGTAATAGGAATTTCATGTTTTGTCACACTTGTACCACTTTGTGTATACTGGTATGTCACCGTTTCTGCACCCGGTTCACTTGCCTGCTTATATATTCCTGTGCCATTGCTGCTGCATATATCGGCACCGCCCGCAGTAGTGTAAAGTCCACCGTTTACTGTAATTAATCCATTTATATTGATTCTGGCATCTGTTATATCGGTATCCTTACGCGTATAAGTCTTGCTTGGCGCATACGGCACACTGCAGAATTTCCAATTACATGCA
Source organism: Christensenellaceae bacterium Phil1 (assembly GCA_963648745.1). Lineage (GTDB taxonomy): Bacteria > Bacillota > Clostridia > Peptostreptococcales > Anaerovoracaceae > UMGS973. The sequence continues at coordinate 3,186 of CAVJEY010000199.1, read as the reverse complement.
TAATTCTCGGCCATCCATGCATTGCTATCGTACACATATACATTACTGTTTATTTCAAGATTTGCTTTTCCAGCAACATCAGCTATCGTTCCGGCTAAAAGCGCCGTATCTTGATTAACAGTCAGCTTACTGCCACTGTTAACATTAATAGTTGTGTTATTTGTAACAGGCAGTACATAAGCTTTGGAACTCACGCTCATACCACCAAGGCTTAAATTCAGATTATTAAGCTCTACTGTACCGTCAATCGTATAATTCATCCGGTCAGCAGCACCATCATATTCCTTACTGAAACTACCATCTACTACTTTAAACAACCCATTATCACCAATGAAATTAATCGATGAATAATTTATTCTACTGCTAGCAAAAACTGCTGCATACACAAATTCATTCGCGCCTTGCTTTAGTGTCAATGTCGATTCTATATTCTGTACGCTATACTGGCTAAATGGAAAAACTTTATTTCCCATTCCGATAGTTGCAGTGCCTCCTCTGAAATCCATTATCTGATACCACTCATGCACTGCTGAGCCTGCCTCAGCCACAACCGAGCCTTCTCCCGATATAAAGCCCCATGCATATAATGCACCACCATCGCTAACAGTAATTTTACTGTTCTGCTCTAACATTATCTGCCCATAATTCCCGGACATATATCCGGGGCTGCTGCCGGCTACAGATCTATACTGTCCTCCTACACTTATCTCTCCGTTCACTATAAGTTTGGCTCCTTCAGAAAGAGTAAGCCTGCGAAATTCTGATTTGGATGTTGCTATTGCTCCTGCTGAAACTGCCTCCGGCTGTTCCTTGTACAGCGTATCTTCATTATCAAACGGAATCAGAAGTGTTATTCCTTTCGGGATAGTACAATCTTCACTCAGTACCGCATCAGCCAGCAATGTAATAAAACTATAATTTTCTTCCTCTGCATAGGCTATTGCGTCCTTCAGGGTGCAAAATGCTTCTCCACATACATTGTACACACAGCCCTTGTCTTTCTCCATGAACCCTGCGCTAACGGTGATATTTCTTTCAACTTCCAGCAAGTAATTTTTCTCTTTTGAAATGCAGTTTCCATCTTCGTCATACCAGCCCAAAAAAACTTCATTTTCATCCGGAATCGCTTCAAGTTCGTAAATACTCCATACCTTTGTTTCATATTCTGTCGCTGCCTTAATACTTTCGCCATTTACAGAATAATTTCCGCTTTCTGCAGCCTCAAATACAACTTTTACTGAATCGTTATTTACAGCTGTTAAATTTTCTATTTTTATAGTAGTAGGCACTCCATCCGTCTTCGTGGCATTGCCAGACCTGATTTTTATATTAATGCTTTCGCCGGAATTCAGATGTGCAGTGTATTTCCCATCAGAAACTTTTTCCCCATTAATTTCCGCACATCCTCCGTTATTCCCTTCTTCAACTATATAATCAAAGCTCACCTCGGCTTCCACTGTTGTATTGTTTTTAATAGTCAGCGTTGCGGTATTATAATCTTCACATCCTTTGTCGCCTTCTATTGTCCCTGTTATTTTACCTTCTTCTACTGTCCATTCCCCGTCATTGTGCAGGAGCTCAATATGCTTGTCGCTCCATGTCAGCGGCTTGTCTTCTGCGTACGCCTTTGATGCTGTAGCCGGCATGAACGCCACCACCATGACAAACACGAGTACCAACGATGTAAATCTCTTTAGAATCCTTCTGATCATTTGTTCTGCACCTTCTTTCATCTGTAATTTTTCTGCTTTTTCTGCAGATTTTCTTTCATCGTTACATATACCGCCGTTCCGACGAATGCCATAAACAAGGCATGCAGGGCCAGTGTAGAAACACCAAACATTACTTTCTGATTGTCCCTGAGGAATTCGAGAAAGAATCTCGAATATCCAAACAGTATCAGCATCAGCGGATATGCCAATCCGTCAGGTAGATAATTTTTCTTTTTTTCGTATCGATATACTATAATCACTATTGCCAGGGCTACAAGCGCCTCTAATGGCTGACATGGAAACACCCTTTCCTCAAGCGCCGGGTTGAATATGCCCCAGCTGCACGGATACCCGTGGCAGCAGCCTGCAAATATGCATCCCCAATGAGACACCGCCTGTATCATCGGTACACATGGTGCAACAAAATCACAGCCCTTCGCCCATTCGATTTTCATAAATTTACCGACGAGCCATACCGCAAGGGGAACCCACACAAAGGTCCTTACTATATTGTTTCCGCCCCAGCCTCTGAATCCGTTTTCTATCCAGCACTGCGTAAACATCCACAATACCGATATAGTGTATACCAGCACGACAAAAATGAGTGCTTTGCCTCGCGGAATACCATATTTTTTGCCATTAAACATTGCAAATAGAAATACTGCACAAAACCCCGCTGCAAAGAAAATATCATATAGCTGTCCATTAAGACCTTGCTCTGTAGTAAATTCGATTAACCGGTTCAATTAGTCTAATCCTCTTTCTGTAATCTATTAAATACTGTTTCCTTACTCCCGTATTTTGAGTACACAAAAACGAACCTTAAATCCCAGCAGCTACTCTGCTGTTTCTATGATTAAACCTTGACCCGGTGTATTATGTATCACACAACAATGTCTCATATATATTCCCCGTTAAATTATAAGTACCCTCCAAAAACTCTCGACACCGGCAGATAGTCGTCCATAGATACCCGCTGTCAGATACCTTGAACAAGGTAATCTTAAACAACAGATGATTCTTCGATCCGTGTAATTTACTGGTATATTGCTTTAATAACCCGTATCTGCCTTTTAAGCTATTTTTGATTGTGAAATCATGTGTATACCCACATGTTCCTTCACCATTCTAACACACAACGTTCATTTGAGCAATACATTTATTACAATTTAACGCTATTTCATTACAAAATCCGGCAACACAGTAATCCTAAGCTGCCATACAAGACTTGCCTTCATACTCTTTTGTGCTTTCCACAGGCATAATAAAAGCAGCTCCCTATGCGAGTTGCTTTACTTATATATATTTACCTGAACAATGTACCTTGTACCGGCAGTTATTAATTCATATCCTCCATATTTCAGCCATCATCTTCAAAAACAAAAAACAGGAAGCCAAATACCCTGTATAAGGTATATAGTTTCCTGCTCAGTTATACTTGTACTTTAAATTACATTAATCAGGGTGTTTATTA
>CAVJEY010000198.1:0-4215 GCA_963648745.1 Christensenellaceae bacterium Phil1 | reverse complement strand
AAGCGACTTTTGGAAATCCGCATCACTGTTCCATGCCCATTGTTTTGATTTCTCTCCTGTAAAGCCATACAAACGCACAGATTACATAGCATGTACCGAGAACCTCAGCAATAGGAAATGCCACCCATACACCTGTCATTCCGATAAACCTGCTCAGTATAAATGCCGCAGGCAGCGCTCCTATCAGCTGTCTTATCAGCGAGCTCCACAGACTGAGTACGCCATGACCTGTCGCCTGAAATACTGTAGACGTTGTAATACCGTACGCGGCAGGCACAAAACATACCGATATGATTCTGAGAGCCTTGTTACCTATTTCATACATCTGGTCGGTAGCATTGAATATTGAAAGCAGCACCTCAGGGAACAGCTGGAAGCATACAAGCCCCGCTCCCATTATTATCAGAGCCACTCTCAGAGCCAGTTTGTATGTATGAGTGAATCTTTCTTTGTTTCTTGCACCGAAATTATATCCCAGTATCGGCAGCGCTCCCTGTGTAAGTCCGAAAACAGGCATGAACACAAATGACTGCAGCCTCTGGTATACACCAAGCACCGCAACGCCTGTTTCGGAAATTGCACCGAGTATGCCGTTAAGCCCGAACAGCATTACAGAGCCTATGGCCTGCATTATGATGGCAGGAAGTCCTACGGCGTATATATCTCTGATTATGTCTTTTTTGAATCTGAAGCCTCTGAATTTGATTGTTACGGCGTGATCTTTTCCAAACAGCAGGAAAAGTCCCAGCACCATTGAAACAGCCTGCCCTATTACAGTTGCAACGGCAGCGCCTGTAACTCCCATTTCGGGGAATATCCACAGTCCGAATATGAAGCACGGGTCAAGTATAACGTTTGTCACCGCTCCTGCAAGGCTGCATATCATAGGCATAATCATATTGCCTGTTGACTGCAGGATTTTTTCGTTGGTAACCTGCACCATAAGAAACAGACTTCCTATGGTGGTCACTCTGAGATAAGCAGCTCCGTTTTCGACAATATACGGTGTCTGGGTAAACGCATTCATAAACGCTTCCGCGAAGAAAAGTCCGAATACGGCAAATACCGCCCAGTTAAAAAACGACAGCCTGAATCCATGCGATGCGGCATCGTCCGCCTCTTCAAATCGTCTGGCTCCCAGCCTTCTTGCTATGAGGGAGTTGATGCCCACTCCCGTACCTACGGAAAATGCAATCATAAGTATGCTTATAGGGAAAATATAGGTTACTGCCGCTATGGCCTGTTCATTTATAAATGACACGAACATGGTGTCCACAATATTGTACAGCGCCTGAATCAGCATTGACAGTATTGCAGGCCACGACATATTGAAAAGCAGTTTTCCCACAGGCATTACGCCCATTTTGTTTTCACTGATTTTTACTTCTTCTGACATAGTTTTTCTCCATCCGATAATAATTAATATAACAAGTATACGGATAATCGCGGTTTAATTCAACACATATGCTCTAAGTCAATATTTTCAGATTATTTGAAAGCGGAATTAATTCAAAAAAACTCTGTTCTAAGCCGACTGATTATGATAAAATTTCATCTGGAAACAATTTAGGAGAAACAAAATGACAAACAATATAAACGACAGAAGAATATTCGGTATAATTTCACACCCCGATGCAGGCAAGACAACTCTTACAGAGAAGCTGCTGCTGCACGGCGGTGCCATCAGAGAGGCCGGAACAGTCAAAGCAAGACGCAACTCAAAATTCGCAACCTCCGACTGGATGGAAATCGAGAAGCAGCGTGGTATTTCTGTCACTTCATCTGTAATGCAGTTTACCTACGCCGGCAAAATAATATCAATAATGGACACTCCCGGTCACAACGACTTCGGTGAGGACACCTACAGAATACTCACCTCTGTAGACAGCGCCGTAATGGTAATCGACGGCGCCAAGGGCATCGAGGCTCAGACCAAAAAACTGTTCAGGGTCTGCTCTATGAGAGGCATTCCCGTATTCACCTTTATGAACAAATTTGACAGAGAGGCAAGAGATCCGCTGGATCTGATGCAGGAGCTTGAGGATGTGCTCGGACTTCCCTCAACGGCTGTAACATGGCCTATAGGTTCAGGACTTAACTTTGAGGGAATATATGATATACTGAACAATTCCGTATTTCTTTACAAAAAGAACAAGGAAATACAGCTTGGCGACGACGGCGTGTTCGGAAATGAGCTTGAGGGTGAAATCGCAGGCTATAACCTTGATACTCTCAGAGACGAAATAGAGCTTGTTAAAGGCGCTGGAAACGAATTTGACAGAGAGCTTGTTGAGGCCGGAAAGCTTTCACCTGTATTCTTTGGTTCGGCTCTTGCGGATTTTGGCACAATACCTTTCCTCAATCATTTCCTTGATATGTCCCCTGCTCCGGGAACAAGAAAAACAACTGACGGCGAGGTAAGCCCCGATGATCCTTTTTTCAGTGGCTTTATATTCAAGATACAGGCAAATATGAACCCTGCCCACAGGGACAGACTGGCATTCCTGCGGATATGCTCAGGCAAATTTGAACGCGGCATGACAGTAAGGCTTTCAAGAACAGGCAAGGAAATGAAGCTGTCACAGTCAACACAGCTGTTTGCAAACGAGCGCGAAACAGTGGATGAAGCATATGCGGGAGATATAATAGGTATATATGATACAGGCAATTATCAGGTCGGCGATACACTGACAACCACCAAAGAGCCTCTGTTCTTTGAACCGCTGCCTACATTCCCTCCTGAACTGTTTGCCATGGTAATGCCAAAAGACACTATGAAGGCAAAGCATTTCACAAAAGGTGTTGACCAGCTGGCGCAGGAAGGTGCCGTACAGGTATACAAAACAGAATACAACGAAGTAATACTTGGCGCTGTAGGCCAGCTTCAGTTTGAAGTATTTGAATACAGACTCAAAAACGAATACAATTCGGAAGTCCGTATGGATTCTCTTGATTTCTCGGTTGCAAGATGGCTTATCACAGATGATATATCATCTGTAAAGAAAACTCTGGATTCAAGAACCAGACTGGTATTTGACCACAAGGAAAGACCTCTTGTCCTTTTCAGCAACCAGTTCACTTTGGACTACTATATGCAAAAGCACCCCGACATAAAACTGGTCGAGGCGCTGGAGGTAAACGATAAACTGTAAAATTGAGAGAGCATATCACAAAACGGTATGCTCTCATATATTCTCTATTTCAAAACATCAAAAAAGCCTCATCAGAAGCTTTTCCGTTTTTCTTTGGAACAACCGAAACTGTAATTGTCCTGTTTCCGGCTTTTATCAGCGCCCGATAGCTCGGAGCCTGCATTCCGGTATCGCCGTGTATATCCATATACATCAGGCATTCCGCACTGAGATTTTTACTCAGCGTGCAGTTCCAGCTTTCTTTGCTGCTTATCTCAGGGTCATCTCCCCATGGTCCGAATATTTTTGAGCCTTCAAAAACATTATCAGGTATACAGTCAATTCCGCAGTAATATTCTTCTGAATCTATGTCAAGCTTTAGAACACCCTCTTCTGACCACAAATATGTATCTGCTTCAGGAAAAACCGCAATATTACCGATAAAATCTGCAGTTTCAGTATTTGCAAAGGCCTCGTTGATGTTCTTTGCAGTATATACTATAGAGATACATTCAAGCCCGTATTTTGCGGCGATTTCTTCTGCTTTTTCAGGTGCGAAGTATACCCATTGAAAACCGCAATATTACCGATAAAATCTGCAGTTTCAGTATTTGCAAAAGCCTCGTTGATGTTCTTTGCAGTATATACCGTAGAGATACATTCAAGCCCGTATTTTGCGGCGATTTCTTCTGCTTTTTCAGATGCGAAGTATACCCATTGATACGTCTTTCATTTTTCTGTGCTGTCTAAAGCATCATTATACTCTGCTTTCAGTTTTTCATATTTACCATTATCCAGTGAATTGCAATAATCCTCATATTCCTTCATCGCCTCAAGCTGTATGCTGCCCTCTGCCTCCGGTGCAGGAGTTGCTACTCCTTTGTAGTTGAATATGCCGGATGTGAACATACCTGAGGCATATGCCGTAATTCCAAACAGCATAACCAAAACAGCCGCTGCCAGTACAATTATTTTTCTCCGTCCTGTCTTTTTATGTCTGTTCCGCAGACCGGTTTTTTCCAATGCCATATCGAATATTTTTTTCTGTTCCTCACAGCTTAACTGAATTTCCCCTGCAAAGCAG
>CAVJEY010000197.1:0-4264 GCA_963648745.1 Christensenellaceae bacterium Phil1 | reverse complement strand
GCCAGAACTTTTTTGAGGAACTGTCCTGTATATGAGGTCTCAACCTCCGCAACCTCCTCCGGCGTACCCTCTGCTACTATAGTGCCGCCTCTGGTGCCGCCGTCAGGTCCAAGATCGATTATATGGTCCGCCTTTTTGATGACATCAAGATTGTGCTCGATTACAACAACGGTATTGCCCGCGTCAACCAGTCTGTCAAGCACCTCCAGCAGCTTGTCAACATCTGCGAAATGAAGCCCTGTTGTAGGCTCGTCAAGAATATACAGCGTCCTGCCGGTGCTTTTTTTGGAAAGCTCCGAAGCGAGCTTGACTCTCTGCGCCTCGCCGCCCGAAAGCTGTGTTGAAGGCTGCCCTATTTTGATATATCCAAGTCCCACCTCTTCAAGTGTCTGCAGATGCCTTGCTATCGACGGAATATTGCCGAAAAACTCCAGTCCCTCTGAAACAGTCATATCGAGCACGTCAAATATGCTTTTGTCCTTGTATCTGACTTCAAGGGTCTCTCTGTTGTATCTTTTGCCTTTGCATACTTCACAAGGCACATACACATCGGGCAGGAAATGCATTTCGATTTTGATTATACCGTCGCCCTTGCAGGCCTCGCATCTCCCCCCGCTTATATTAAAACTGAATCTGCCTTTTTCGTAGCCTCTGAGCTTGGCCTCGGGAAGCTGACTGAACAGATCTCTGATGTTTGTAAAAACGCCCGTATATGTGGCAGGGTTTGACCTTGGGGTTCTGCCTATAGGAGACTGGTCTATGTTTATGACCTTGTCTATATTCTCAAGGCCTTCTATCTCCCTGTGCCTACCCGGTTTTTCTCTGAGTTTGTTGGTTACAGAAGCTGCCCCCTTGTAGAGAATTTCGTTTACAAGGGTGGATTTGCCTGATCCCGACACACCGGTAACACATACAAATTTACCCAGAGGTATTTTTACGTCTATATCTTTGAGATTGTTTTCGGAAGCGCCTTTGACTGTCAGGAACCTGCCGTTGCCCTCACGTCTTGTTTCAGGCACTTTAATCTCTTTTTTGCCGGACAGATACTGACCTGTAATCGACCTGTCGCACGCCATTATATCCTCTACAGTACCCTGACATACCACCTCTCCGCCGTTTGTGCCGGCACCCGGACCTATATCCACAATGTGGTCTGCCGCAAACATTGTTTCTCCGTCATGCTCAACGACAATAAGGGTGTTGCCAAGATCCGTCAGATGTCTGAGGGTGGCAAGCAGCTTTTCGTTGTCTTTCTGGTGAAGCCCTATGCTCGGCTCATCGAGAATATACAGCACGCCTACAAGGCTTGAGCCTATCTGTGTCGCAAGCCTTATCCTCTGCGCCTCTCCTCCCGACAGAGTTCCTGCGGATCTCGACAGGGTCAGATAATCAAGTCCCACATCTATAAGGAACGACAGTCTCTCCCTGATTTCCTTTAATATCTGTTTTGCGATTGCCTGTTCTTTGGGTGTAAGCTCCAGAGAATTTACAAAGGCAAGTGCATCTGCAACAGACATTTCCGAAAGCTCCGCTATGTTTTTGCCTCCTACCGTAACTGCCAGAACCTCGGGTTTGAGCCTCATACCGTGGCAGTCCGGGCAGGTGCTTATGCTCATGCAGGTTTCCATTTTCTCTTTGAATACCTCGGAGGCTCCCTCTCTGTATCTTCTCTCAAGTATGCCTACTATGCCCTCAAACGGCTCATCTCTGTATGATACAGCTTTAGTGTATTTGCTGGTATAGACAAATTTAACCGGTCTGCCCATGGTTCCGTACATAAGCTCTCTGCGGAACTTCTCTGGTAATTCTCTGTACGGAGTGCTGAGATCCACATTGTGCTCTGCAGCCAGCGCCTCAACCATGGAGCGATACCATCCGCCCTCGTTTTCGAGGCTTCTGAATGCTGCCACAAAGCAGCCGTCAAGCACTGATTTGTCATCATCCGAAACTATAAGGTCGGGGTCCATATACTGTGTAAATCCAAGACCCTTGCAGGTCGGGCAGGCTCCGAACGGACTGTTGAAGGAAAACATTCTCGGCTCCAGCTCCTCTATGCTTATGCCATGCTCAGGGCAGGCAAGCTTGGTGCTGAAGGTTCTGATTTCATCTCCCGCAAGAATATTTACAAGACCGTCGCCATGGCTTATGGCAAGCTCTACAGCCTCCGCAAGCCTTGACTCTATCCCGTTTTTTACAACCAGTCTGTCCACTACGATTTCTATGGTGTGCTTTATCTGTTTTTCGAGTTTGATTTCATCTTCGCTGATGTTGATAATTTCACCGTCAATCCTCGCTCTGATGAATCCCTCTTTGCGTATTCTTTCGATTATTTTTTCGTGTTCACCTTTGCGCTGACGTATTACAGGCGCAAGCACATACAGTCTGGTGCCTGTTTCAAGCTCCATTATCCGGTCTACAATCTGATCCACCGACTGGCTTGTAATCTCTCTGCCGCATACAGGACAGTGAGGTATGCCGATTCTGGCATACATAAGCCTCAGATAGTCATGTATCTCCGTCACGGTGCCTACTGTTGATCTCGGATTTTTGCTTGTTGTCTTCTGATCTATGGATATTGCCGGGGAAAGACCTTCGATGTATTCCACATCGGGTTTTTCCATTTGACCGAGAAACTGTCTTGCGTAGGCCGAAAGGCTCTCCACATATCTCCTCTGCCCCTCTGCATATATGGTGTCAAATGCAAGAGATGATTTGCCGGAGCCTGAAAGCCCTGTAAACACCACCATCTTGTCTCTTGGTATTGTGATGTCTATGTTTTTGAGGTTGTTCTCGTTTGCACCCTTTATAATTATATCCTTTGACATTGTTTCTCCTATAGTTTTGCTTTATATTCAAATATACGGTCTCGAAGCATTGCCGCTCTTTCAAACTGCCAGTCCGATGCTGCCTGCTTCATTTCTTTTTCCATCTTTCTGATGTATTCAGCAAGTTCTTTTTTGGTCAGCTCAAGCGGTGATTTGCCTTCATAGCTGTCATCCTCTGCAGGTCTGGTTGCTTCTATTACCTCTCTTACGGATTTCTTAACCGTCTGCGGTGTAATGCCGTTTTCGTTGTTGTATTTTTGCTGTATCTCTCTGCGCCTTCGGGTCTCTTCGATGGCAGACTGCATAGCTTTGCTGATGCCGTCTGCATACATTATCACTCTGCCGTCTGCATTTCTTGCCGCTCTGCCTATAGTCTGTATCAGCGAGGTTTCTGTTCTGAGGAAGCCTTCCTTGTCCGCATCGAGTATGGCAACAAGTGAAACCTCCGGAATATCAAGTCCCTCTCTTAGCAGATTGATACCCACCAGCACATCAAACCTGTCAAGCCTCAGATCCCTGATAATCTCCATTCTCTCCAGAGTGTCTATCTCCGAATGCAGATACCTTACTCTGATGCCTGCGTTTTTGAGATAGTCTGTCAGACTCTCCGCCATTTTTTTGGTGAGTGTCGTAACAAAAACCTTCTCGCCTTTTTCGGTGGTTTTGTTGATCTCTCCTATCAGGTGGTCAATCTGTCCTTCGCTTGGAACAACTGTAATCTCAGGGTCAAGCAGACCTGTCGGCCTTATTATCTGCTGGGCTGTAATGCCTTCGCTCATTTCTTTTTCGTAGGCTGCAGGTGTGGCGCTTACATATATAATCTGGTTGACCATGTTTTCAAATTCCTCGAATTTGAGAGGTCTGTTGTCCAGCGCCGAAGGCAGTCTGAAACCGAAATCCACAAGCGAGGATTTTCTTGATCTGTCTCCCGCATACATGGCACGAAGCTGCGGCAGCATCACATGGGATTCATCAACTATAATCAGGAAGTCATCAGGGAAATAGTCTATAAGGGTATATGGTCTTGTGCCTGCCGGCAGATTGTTGATATGCCTTGAATAATTCTCTATACCCTTGCATCTGCCTATCTCTCTGAGCATCTCTATGTCATATCTGGTGCGCTGCTCTATGCGCTGCGCCTCAAGAAGCCTGCCTCTGTCCTTAAACCATCTTATTCTCTCCTGCAGCTCCTCGTCAATAGTGACAAGGGCTTTGTTCATTTTTTCTTCCGATGCCACATAATGCGATGCCGGAAATACAGACACATGGTTTCTCAGTCCCAGAATCTCTCCCGTAACAGGATTTATTTCCTTAATCGTGTCTATTTCATCCCCGAACAGCTCAACCCTCACTGCGCTTTCGGAGCCTGCAGGATATATGTCTATAACATCTCCTCTGACTCTGAATGTGCCCCTGACAAAGCCGAGATCGTTTCGGGT
>CAVJEY010000196.1:0-4266 GCA_963648745.1 Christensenellaceae bacterium Phil1 | reverse complement strand
TTTCAAATACAAATGTCGAAAGCCTCAAAGCCATGGGAGTTCTTGACGGAATGCCCGAAACAGATCAGCTCAGTATGTTCTGAGAATAAATCTTAATTACGGGGAGCAGGCTTAGGATTGTCGGAACAATAAAAGAACAAATTAAAAGCTCAGAGATGCGGTATGCCGCATACCTGAGCTTTTGCACTTGTATCACGCAAAAAACTTGTCATAAATACCGAAAACAAAGATAAACAGGACTATTGCAGGCAGTATATATGTAAGGTACGGCTTCATCCAGTCGTGCATCCTGAGTCCCTCGCCGGTATTTGCCTCAGCCTTGAAGTTGCTCCAGCCCCAGCCGTATTTTGTGACACAGAAAAGCAGGTATACAAGTGAGCCAAGAGGCAGGAATATGTTGCTTACAAGGAAATCCTCGACATCAAGGATTGCACCGCCAAAGACCGCAAAGCCGTCCCAGCTCCACAGGTTGTATCCAAGTACGCAGGGCAGTGAAAGCGCAGTTATGAGCACAAGATTTACAAGGCCTGATTTTTTTCTGCTGCAGCCTGTAAGCTCCATACCGCAGCATATGATGTTTTCAAAAACAGCCAGAACTGTCGAAAGCGCCGCAAATGACATAAATATGAAGAAAAGGCTTCCCCACAATCTGCCGAGATTCATATTTGCAAATATGTTTGGCAGAGTGATAAAAATAAGGCTTGGGCCTGAGGTCTGATCTACATTGTATGTAAAGCAGGCAGGGAAGATGATAAGTCCTGCGGTTATTGCAACAAAAGTGTCAAGCAGCACTACTCTTACAGACTCTCCCAGCAGGGAATGCTCCTTGCCGATATAGCTTCCGAAAATAGCCATAGCGCCGACACCGAGGCTAAGTGTGAAAAACGCCTGATTCATAGCGCCTACCAGAGTATTCATAATGCCCACTTCCTGCATACGGTTAAAATCAGGAAGCAGATAAAAGCTCAGTCCTTCCCTGGCTCCCGGCATAAAAAAGCTGTTTACGGCAAGGATAACCATTACGGCAAGCAAAGCTATCATCATTACCTTTGTAATGCGCTCCAGACCGTTCTGAAGACCTTTGATACAGACAAAGATGCCTATAAAAACAACAAGCACCATCCAGAAAGTCATAATTCCGGGGCTTGAAAGCATTTCTGAAAAAGCACCGGAAACATCTTCCGCGCTTGCTTCGTCGAATTTGCCGGAAGCGGTCAGATAAAAATAGTGCAGCATCCAGCCGGTAACGGTGGTATAAAACATCATAAGCAGATAGCAGCCTATAAGTGTGAAATATCCGTGGATATGCCATTTGCTTCCCGGTTTTTCAAGTGCCTGATAAGCCTTGACCGGACTTTTCTGACTTGCTCTGCCTACTGTGAATTCCATGCACAGAATAGGCAGGCCCAGAATAACAAGAAATATAAAATAAAAAAGTACAAAGGCTCCGCCGCCGCCCTGACCTGCCATATACGGGAACTTCCATACGTTGCCTATGCCTATGGCGCAGCCTGCTGATAAAAGAATAAATCCCAGTCTGGATTTAAGTGTTTCGCGTTCCATTTGCTGATTTCCTCCTGATGATATAATGCATACAGCTGATTATATCACCATGCAGGCAGCAGTTTCAAGGGGACAGGTTATTGTTGAAATTTTGAGATATATTGCATAATATACGGCGGCGGAGGATCTTCCCGCTATGCAAGGCAATTCATGATTACTGTAATCATCATTTCTTTTTCTGCAGGCTTTGACTCGGCAATCATGATTGTGAGAGCAACCAGAGTGTGGTCGTCAACAAGTTTTTTGCCGTCTGCAAAAAGCACACCGTTTTTATCAAGGAAATACAGAAACATAGTAGCTGCAATTCTTTTGTTGCCGTCGAGAAAGCTGTGATTTTTTGTAACAAAATACAGAAGATGCGCAGCTTTTTCTTCGAGGCTCGGATACAATTCCTGTCCGCCAAACGACTGATATATATTGCCGATGCTGCCACGAAAAGAATCGTCTTTTTCCCTGCCGAACAGATCTGATTCATCACCAAAGCGCATATGCGAGATTACCTTCATACATTCTTCATATGTGAGTCTGTAGGTTGCATTGTTTCCTTTCGGGCGGCTCATATTCTGATGATCATATGAATCCAGCATGGTAAGAGCTTCGCTGTATTTTTCGATTACGGTCAGAACCTGTCTGCTGTCAAGTGTATTCTCAGTCCGCTTCATAATTTTTATTACTTCTCCGAGCTGAGTAATGCGGCTGCTGTTTACTGCATAGCCCTGCAATATGTATTGCCTGAGCACGGAATTTGCCCATTTCCGGAATTCAACACCGCGTTTTGACTTGACACGATAGCCGACTGAGATAATTACATCAAGACTGTAGAAGTCAGTCATATGTGTTTGTGTTTTGCCCTCAATAGCACCGTGTGGAGTGGTTGTCGCAAATTTTGCGACAACCACTTCTCCGTCCAGTTCTTCCTGCAGAGCATTATTGATATGTTTGCCTATTGTCTTGACATCTCTGTCAAAAAGCTTTGCCATCTGCTGGCGGCTCAGCTAAACTGTTTATCCTTTGTATGATTTTTTGAGGTATCTGTGCATTTAAGACAATAAAAAACGCACAAGCACATTGCAGATTTACTGCAAATATCCTTGCACGTTTATGCTCGTGTACAGCCCGGCCGGATAAGACCTGTATATATTATATCACAGTGACAGCACCATGGGTAAGGGTTTTGTATTTAGAATATCAGATCCCTTATCAGCTTTATAAACAGCAGTGCCAGTATTCCGTAGTACATAGGACGCACGAATCTGGCGCCCTTTGAGATTGCAAGCGAGGCTCCGACATAATTGCCAAGAGCATATGCAGGAACCGCAAGCAGCACGTAAAACCATTTGGCGCATCCTGATAAAGCGTAGGTAATGGTGGAAATGATGCTGACAAACATGGTAACAAAACGGGTATTGCCGTTGGACGTAACCAGATCATATTTCAGGAATGCCGAGAAAGCCAGCATAAAAAAAGTGCCGCTGGCAGGTCCGTAAAATGCATGATATGTACCTACGACTAACCCTATTGCCGCCGATAGCAATACTGATTTTTTCTTTGAGTTTTCTGCCGATCTGTTCACTGTGCCGGTATTGGGTTTAAGGATAGAAAATACCGCCAGAACCGGTATCAGAATCAGAAGAACAATCTGCAGGTACCATTCGGAAACCAGCAGGTTCAGTCTTGCTCCGGCAAATCCTCCGGCAAGCCCGAAAGGCACTGCATATATGATGTTTTTTATGTCTATTCTGCCGCTCCTGTAGAATTTTATAACCGAGGTGGTTATCCCCGGAAGCATTGATACCTGATTGGTGCCTACTGCAGTGTGAGCGGGAAGCCCTATTGCAAAAAGTACAGGGAGGGTTATCAGACCGCCGCCTCCGCAGACTGCGTCAACTATACCTCCGAAAAAATATGCGATAAATACTATTACTGCTTTCATCCAAGATGCCTGTCCTTTCTTTGATACAAATAATTCTTTCACACTACTTATCTCTGCTTACTGCTTCAAGATCTATTCCCAGCAGATTCATTAGAAAAATTGATTTTCCAAGCTCTGCCGTTTCTTTGCCGTTTTCAAGATTTGAGATAAAGCTGGTACTGAGACCTGCGTATTCTGCAAGATAAGCCTGGGTGTAGCCAAGCTTTTTTCTCTGGTCTTTGATTGCTTTTCCAAAATCGTTTGAAGATGTGATTTTCATAAAACCGCTCCTTTTAGCCGTACGGACATATTTCTTGTATAACATTGTAATATGGTCGTACGGCTATGTCAATGCAAGACAAGAAATTTGCTCATTTATTGGCTATCGAAATCTCACTTATTTTACAAGAAAATATTTGAATCCACTGCTGGCAAGCGGTCAACTCAAAATGACTGTTCCTGATAAGCCAAACAGTCGCAAACAAAAATATATTACCGTTCGTACCGAGTAGAATAAAACCCTGGAAAACCTTGATTTTCCGGGGCTTTTGAACCATTTTGATATAGTCTGAACAGTCGATTATCGCTTGCTGAACTGCGGAGCGCGACGTGCGGCCTTGAGACCGTACTAAACATCTCTATGGTGCGTTTTTCCTTGATATTACGGGCTTTTTCGCATTTTCTGTTGTCGGTTGTCCTATTCCTTAACCATAGAAATCGGTGATTTTTACTCCTCCGTTTCAAGCTCCAATCTCTGAAGAATGTCTCTCACAATACCATCATCCTCAATC
>CAVJEY010000195.1:0-4281 GCA_963648745.1 Christensenellaceae bacterium Phil1 | reverse complement strand
GGCGTCACATCTATTTTGAGACCGTTTTCTCCTTCCGGCAGCACGGCAAGTATTTTCTCAAACAGACTGTCAGGCTCCTCATCAGCAAACTCCACCATAAGCAGGTAGCTTTCTTTGCCGTTGTTGTTAAGCCCTGTTATATAGACTCTGCTGACATTTTCAAATTCAGGCATTTTCGCTTTTACTGCGTCAATTATGTTTACGGGCCTCTCTTCCATCGCATGAACATAAAAATCACCCGAAACCTGACTTGCTCTTACTGTTTTGGATTTGTTCATATCCATAAGTATGCTGATCAGATCTTTGCTGAGTATAAACGAGCTGCTCCACGGATTTATAACTATGCCTTCAATATCCTCTGCTGCAAAGGCCGTATCCACAAGCTCTCTGACCGGCATGAACAAAGCCGCGCCTTCAGGGCCTTTTTTGTGTTCGTCCATCGAAGTAAACGCTGCAAGGTATTTGATTTTGCCGTCCATAGTCAGATGTTTAAGCTCTATATCCTCGGCTTTAACCTCACCCTCGCCTATGTCGGCAGGTATGTCTATGGGGGTGACTATCTGCCCGCCTGTGGCCATCATAGAGTTTATTACTTTCAGAACTCCCAGAAGCGATTCCATATCGCCTTCTTTGCGGAGCTGCTCAACTGCCTGTAAAAATTTATCTTCCATTGCTGTTTATAATTCTCCTTGCGATTTTGTCAAATACATCTTTCATTATATTTCTGCTGTCGCTGGCTGCGGGTATTCCGAGGCTGACCGAAAAATCGATGTTGTCATCATAAGGTATGACTCCCACAACCTTAGATCGTATCAGCATTCCTATCTCGCCAAAGGACGGGATTCCCTCCGCGTCCATCATCTGCGCCTTGACCTTGTTTATGACATAGAGTCTTTCGTCTATGCCTGCTTCTCTGAGCTTCATATCAAGCACATCCGCACCTCTGACCGAAGCATAGTCGGGCGTTGCCACTATGACAGCTCTGTCTGCGCCTGTAGCCGCAAGCATGGTGTTGCTTTCAACTCCCGCAGGTGCATCTATGATTATGTAATCGAATTTTTCTTTCAGATCCTCGTGCATTACAGCAAGTCTTTCGGCTGTCACACTGCCGTCGTTGGTATGCGGCGGCGCCGCCATCAGGTACAGGCAGTCATATCTGCCGTCTCTGATCAGAGCCTGCTTCATGCGGCACATTCCCATTGCTGCATCATACACATTATATACAACCTTGTTGTGAAGTCCCAGATAAAGATCAAGGTTACCCTGCCCCATATCCATATCAATCAGAACAACTCTATACCCCTTGTCGGCAAGCACTGCTCCCATATTAACGGCAAACACCGATTTGCCTGTGCCGCCCTTGCCTGATGCAACTAAAATAATTTCTCCCACTTTATCTCCTTTAATTCATTTGTGTTTCGGTATCAAATTTATTGTTGTAATTCGTTTCAGATGAAATATCCATATAGTCTCCGATTATTTCCCTTGCTATCACACCTGCGTTAAGTGAGGTCTTACCCTGAACCAGCAGTACGCATACCGCAATCTGCGGATCGTCTGCAGGAGCTAGGGCTATTGTCCACGCGAAGTTTTCGTACTCGCCTTTCCATCTGTCCATAACCTCTGCATTAATGCTGCCGTTGCTGAGATTGTAAAGCGCCTGCCTTACCGCCACATCGCGGGAGGTGTACACATTAGGATACTGTTTCATTATTCTGTTCATTTCGGTTTCAACCTGCTTCCATGATATGGTGCTTGTCATCTGTGAAAGATGCGATTTGATATATGAAACCTCATCCGAAGTATTGATTTTGCCTGCTCTTTCGGCTGTACCTGTCTTGGCTGCCACCGATACCGGGAAGTCTTTGAACAGGCTGGTCAGGCTGCCGCCTGACATGGTTGTTACGTTTTTCATACCTGCAAGCAGATAATCAAAATAGCTTTTTTCAACTCCGATATCAGTGCCTTTTTCTTTTGTCTTAACGCCCTGTCCTCCAACGCTCTTAACCACACTGACTTTGTTTCTGACGCCTTTGTTGCCTATTGTGGCAGCATAGTTTGCAAGCTGCAGCGGAGTATATGAGTTCTCGCCCTGTCCTATTGAGATGTTCAGGGCATCGCCCTCTGTCCAGCCTGCCTGATTGAAATATGAGAATTTAATCAGGTCTGCAACTGCGCTTACCTTGCTTTCTCTGATACCGCAGTCAGGAAGTCTGTCAAGTATTGTTTCATATGAAGGGTTTTCTTCTGTCCAGCCTGCAATCTCATTGATATATTCTGTCAGTACCGTTTCGTTTTTGAGTACCGATTTTTTGAAGTACATTTCGGATCTGGTCCACAATATGTTTCTGACCGATGCCTCAGTGCCTTTCATCTTCGACTCTGCCGACGGCGCTGTCGTTGTTGTTTCGGTAAGCTCAATCCCCGTTGACTCGCCAAGACCGTAAAGCTTGGCAAATTTGAGAATTTCATCTACGCCGCAGCTGTATCCCAGAGACCCTCCTGTATAGTAGTCCTTGCCCTGCCCTATATCAAAGAAATAATAGTTGCAGGAAACCCCTATGGCCTGCGCAAGATTTACATAGCCGTGAGTAGTATGATAGTCGGTATAGATAAGGCAATCATATGTCTGTTCTCCGACTTCTACCTGACCTCCGTCCTTGAGGCTCATATTAGGATTGAGCCCGTTTGCCAGAGCTGCCGTAGCTGTTACGGGCTTGAAGGTTGAACCCGGCTGCACAGCGCTCCTTGTCGCTATGTTGTACAAAGGCTGCGCCGAAAGCGGATCTCTCGTATTCTTTGACTGCAGAGAGTTCCAGTCCTCTGTGGAAATCCCCGAAGCAAACAGATTAGGGTCAAAGTCCGGATAGCTTGCCATTCCCAGCACCTCACCTGTGCTTACATCAAGTACAACCGCAGCTCCCGATTCGCATTTTGATGATGCCTTAGGCACATAATTGCCGTATTTGCTGGTAAATGCTCCTCCGGTACTGGTGGCCTTAATGCCTTTTTCGAGATTTTTTTCAACCGATTTCTGTATGTCCTTGTCGATTGTAAGGTATACATCATCTCCTGCAACAGGATCTGTCTCGCTTATCACTTCGACAAGATTGCCCATTACATCGACTCTCACCGTCCTGCTTCCGTCAGTACCCTTGAGAGTGTCCTCATATTTGCTTTCGATGCCGTCCTTGCCTATAAGGTCGTTTGCGTTATAGCCTTTTTGCTCCACATATTCTTCTTTTTCACTGTCGGATATGGAGCCCATATAGCCGAGTATATGTGATGCAAAAGCCCCCGACGGATAGAATCTGACATACTCCGATGCTATTTCAACATTTGTGTATTCCGCAGGGTTTTCTTCTATTTCGATGATTGTTTTTTCTGATACATTCTTGGCAATAACCGCAGGCAGGTATCTGGTATAACCAAGCTCGTCAAGCGCATCTCTTACAACCATGATGTTTCTTGCTTTTTTGTTTGAGATTTTTTTGTCTATCTTGAAATTGTCCCTTATCATATTAAAGGCTGTTTCTGCAGATATATCCGATACCGCTATGTCTTTTTTGCCTGTTTCTTCTTTAAGGGTATCAATTATATGATATCTTTCGAGAAAGGTTTTCTTTTCGTTTTCGTAGGTGTAGTTTATTACGGCGCCTACCGAAATCGGCGGATAAACGCCGTAGGTGTTCTGCATCTCAAGCTGCGCCTCATACACATCCAGATTATCTGAAATCCCTAAGTTTTTTCTTATCTGATTGAAAGCCTGCTCCGCTGTATAGTTTGTGGGCATATCCTGACTTTTGAGCCAGCTTTCGGTCTCTTTGTCAAACTCATAATAGAATTTGCCGTTTTTTATCTTGATAGGAAAATCATCCTCGTATTCATCGCCGTTTTTTTTGAGCAGTTTAATGAGCTTGTAGGAAACCTCGTTGAGTTCCTCATCCTCCATGCCGGAGCTGTACATTCTCACATTGAATACCTGTTTGTTGGTTGCAAGGATTTCTCCGTCTCTGTCATACACATTGCCTCTGGGAGCAGATGTTGTTATGGTTTTGGTGCTGAGACTCACCGCCTTGTCAGACCACTGGCTGTGCTGCACCACAGTAATTACAAAAAGCCTTATGGCCAATATTGCCATAAGGCTCAGAAAAACAGCCATAACCTGCTTATATCTGGAATTTAATATCCTCCCCATGCCGAATACCTGTCAGACCTGTGGCTGACAACCTTTCTTATTATTATTGCGTACATTATCATTATTATAACTGTGTTGAGAAC
>CAVJEY010000194.1:0-4320 GCA_963648745.1 Christensenellaceae bacterium Phil1 | reverse complement strand
AAAGGAAAAAGCTATAAATGAAATGAGAAACGCAATCAAAGCCGGTGATGAAATCGTTACAATAGGCGGTATCTGCGGCAAGATTGTCAAGACTAAGGACGAAAGCCTGGTAATTCAGGTTGGCGCAGACAAGGTCAAGTTTGAGATTATGAGATGGGCCGTTTCCAAGGTTGTAAGCGAATCATCAGCTCCTGCACCTGCAGCAGCGGAGGAAGAAGCACCTGCCAAAAAACCGGGCAGACCTAAGAGAATGAAAGCAGCAGCAGAGCCTGCCGGAACACAGGAAACTCCTGCGGCAGAGGAAGCATCGGCAGAAGCACCTGCAGCAGCCGAGGAAGCACCTGCGGCTGAAGAAGAAAAATAGTTTAGGAATATATCAGGACTGAGCTTTATTTAAGGCTCGGTCTTTTTTGCGTCCCGGCAGGCGGCGAAACATACCCTTCAGACAATATTCAGATGTTAAGTGGTTTTCACGGAGGTTATGTGTTACAATAGTGTAGTCACAGAAAGGACTTGTTATGGCATTTTTACCTATATCAAAACAGGATATGAAGGACAGAGGCTGGGAGCAGGCGGATTTTGTGCTTGTTACAGGCGATGCGTATGTGGATCATCACTCTTTTGGCACCGCGATAATATCAAGAGTGCTAGAAAGCTTTGGATACAGGGTTGCAGTACTTGCACAGCCTGATTACAAATCATGCGAAGATTTCAGACGTTTTGGCAGACCGAGGCTTGCCTACCTTATTAACAGCGGCAATGTCGATTCCATGGTCAACAATTTTTCCGTATTCAGACACAGAAGAAAAACAGACATATATGCACCCGGAGGCAAAGCAGGCAAAAGGCCTGACAGAGCTGTTATTGTATACAGCAACAGAGCAAAAGAAGCCTACAGGGGAGTTCCGGTTATAATCGGAGGCCTTGAAGCAAGCCTCAGGAGATTTGCGCACTACGACTACTGGGAGAACAGGGTAAGGCGCTCTGTACTTATGGATTCAAAAGCAGACCTCCTTATATACGGTATGGGTGAAAGAGCGATAATCGAAATAGCAGAAGCGCTGGACAGTGGCATAGAGGCAAAGGATATATGCTGGATCAAGGGCACCTGTTTCAAAACATCTGTGCCCGATGACGATGTGAATATAATTCCTTCTTATGAAGAGGTAAGAGATGACAAAACAGCATACTGCAGAAGCTTTGCAATGCAGTACAGAAACAACGACTGCATAAGCGGCAGGAGGCTTGCACAGAAATATGACAGCAATACCTATGTGGTTCAGAATATGCCGCAGATGCCTCTTGAGAGAGAAGAACTCGATCATGTGTACGAACTGCCGTTTGAGGGAGAATATCACCCTGTATACGAGAAGCAGGGAGGCATACCCGGATTTAATGAAGTCAAATTCAGTATTGTAAGCAGCAGAGGCTGCTTTGGAGGCTGCGCATTCTGCGCGCTGACATACCATCAGGGCAGAGAGGTCAGGTCAAGAAGCGCGGAGTCTATAGTCAGTGAAGCCCGCAGCCTTACAGACAAAAAAGATTTCAAGGGATATATTCATGATGTGGGCGGTCCTACGGCCAATTTCAGACACCCGTCCTGTCACAAACAGCTCCGGAGGGGAATGTGCAAAAACAGAGACTGCCTGTACCCTGAACCATGCAGAGAGCTTTATATTGACCACAGCGAATATCTTGACGTGCTGAAACAGGTAAGGTCGCTTCCCAAAATCAAAAAAGTATTCATAAGATCGGGAATAAGGTATGATTACCTGATGGCGGACAGGGACAGAACGTTTTTGAGAGAACTGTGTGCAAACCACGTCAGCGGCACACTCAAAGTTGCCCCGGAGCATTCATCTCCCGAAGTGCTGTCATATATGCACAAGCCGCGGATAGAGGTCTTTACAGGGTTTGCAAAGGAATACTTCAGAGAAAACGACAGGCTGGGCAAAAAACAGTATCTGATACCGTATCTCATATCCTCGCACCCGGGAAGTACTCTGCAGGATGCCGTGGAGCTTGCGGAGTTTCTGAACCGTTACGGCTTTGTGCCCGATCAGGTGCAGGATTTTTATCCGACACCCGGAACTCTTGCAACCTGCATGTACTATACCGAAATGAATCCGTTTACAGGTGAGAGGGTGTATGTTGCAAAGAATATGGAAGAAAAGAAAATGCAGAGAGCGCTGATACACTACAACAGACCGGAAAACCGTCAGCTTGTCAAAAAAGCGCTTGTCAAAGCAGGCAGAGACGACCTTATAGACGTACTGCTGCCGCATCAGAACAGAAAAGGGAAAAAACACAGATGAGTTTAATTGCAGAAATTCCGGACATTTTGAAGGAAGCACAGGCAGAATACAGCAGCTGCAGCCTGAAGGATTTCAGACCCGGTTACCGGTACGGAGCAGAGCAAAACGGCAATATGGTGGCTGAGGGTGACAACCTCGAATTTATGAAATTCCTTGCAGAAACAATGAACATGAAAGGCAGGATAAATCTTATCTATGTGGATCCGCCTTTTTTCACTAAAATCAGATATGAGGCAGTTGTTAAAATGCCTGCAACAGATGAAAATATTTCGGTTCCCGCGTATACTGACAGGTGGGAGAGGGGAGAAGCCGAGTATCTCCGTATGCTCTGTGCAAGACTTATAGCTATGAGAGAGCTTCTTGCAGACGACGGCTGCCTGTGGGTTCATCTTGACTGGCATATTTCCCATTATGTCAAAATACTGCTCGATGAAATTTTCGGATACAACAACTTCGTAAACGAGATAGTGTGGACATACAAATCGGGAGGAAGCAGCAAAAGGCATTTTTCAAGAAAACACGACACCCTGCTTTTTTACGGCAAAACAAAAAAATACTATTTCAGACCGCAAAAAGAGAAATCCTACAACAGAGGCTTCAAACCGTATCATTTCAAGGGAGTGGAGGAATTCTGCGATGATACCGGCTGGTATACTCTTGTGAACATGAAAGACGTATGGAATATAGATATGGTGGGCAGGACATCGGCCGAGAGGACAGGCTATGCAACGCAAAAGCCCGAGGCACTGCTTGCGAGAATACTTGAGAGCTGTTCCAAAGAGGGCGACATATGCGCAGATTTTTTTGCAGGCTCCGGCACTCTTGCGGCTGCAGCGCACAAAATGAACAGACACTTTATAACCTGCGACGGCGGCAGCCTTGCTGTTTCCATGTGCACCCAAAGACTTGCCAAAGAAGGGGCATCGTTTGATGTGATGGCAGATGATGCTGTATCGGAGCTGCCCGGTACCGTAGAGGTTAAATACAGCAGTGAAACAGGGGAGTTTAATATTGATGCCCGTGAGTATATAAATTCACTGAACCGGGGAAGCGAAGCAGTTGCAATGTGGAGTGCGGACTGGAATTATGACGGGAATGTTCACAGAGCCTGCAGCGTGCAGCTTAGAGACAAAGAGGGAATAGAAGGCGTGACTGCAGGTAAAGCGGGGGAAGAAATAAGTATTGCCTTTACAGGAATAACAGGGAACAGAAAACAATATGTTGTATTGACAAAGCAGTACAAATGATAGATAATAGATATGGATGTGCGGCATTGGCCTAATGGTAGGGCATCTGCTTCCCAAGCAGGGGATTGCCGGTTCGAGTCCGGTATGCCGCTCCATATTCAGAACGCTTGAAGTCGTTGGTTTTTCAACAGCTTCGGGCGTTTTTAATTTTAATAATTTTACATTTAATGGAGAGCATATGGCTGAAATGTGGTTTGAGGCGGGACACCCTCGGCTGAATTTATCAATTAAGAAATAGGGTTTGCTGTTTGAGAACGGCTGATGATAAAGAACCGGAACAAGGCAGGAAAAAACTATTTTTCTATATGGAATTTCAACAGCAGATATGGTTCTATTTCCAGTACCTCTGCAATATTAAACAGCAGTTCCAAAGATACACCTCTGTTCATGCCGGGAGCTTCTACTGAAGCAACGTGCTGGCGGCTTACACCAAGTTCTTCTGCCAGTTTTTCCTGAGTGATGCCTTTCTTTTTTCTGTAATATCCTATTGCATAGGACAGGTTTTCTATTCGCTCTGTGTTGTCAAAACTCCTTTTCAATGTAGTCACCGCCTTTTTATCAATAGTTTAGCTAAAATACAGGCTCATTAAAATAATCTTAAAAACGATATTGACGTGTAATAAACGACAATATATAATTAAAGTGCGCAGCAGCGCAAATAAAATTATTATTATACCTATTATGTAGACAGGAGGGTAGGAAAATGAAGAAGTTATTGGCAATAGTCATAAGTATGGCTATGGTAGTGGCAATGATGC
>CAVJEY010000193.1:0-4340 GCA_963648745.1 Christensenellaceae bacterium Phil1 | reverse complement strand
TAGCTGCTGCTCCTTTGTTTTTTTCCATTAGTATTATAGCATGAATTGTGATACAATAATATTATTCTTTTTAATGAGGTTTTGAGATGGATAACAGAATTATAATTATAGACGGCAACAGCCTTATAAACAGAGCGTATTATGCGATGCAAAACCCTATGATAACCAGACAGGGTATATATACGCAGGGGATTTTCGGATTTCTGAATATGCTGACAAAGATAAAAAACGAATACCCTTCCGGCTATATTGCAGTCGCATTTGACAGGAAAGCGCCTACCTTCAGACATCTTGAGTACAGCGAATACAAGGCCGGCCGCAAAAAAATGCCTCCGGAGCTTGCAATGCAGCTGCCGCTGCTGAAAGAAGTGCTGGATGCAATGAGTATCAGACGCATTGAAATGGACGGCTGGGAGGCAGATGACATCATAGGCACCATAGCAGTCAGGGCGGAAGCTGAGGGGCTTGAACCCCTGATTATAACGGGGGACAAGGACGAGCTGCAGCTTGCCACAGACAAAACAAAAGTAATCATCACGAAAAAGGGCATATCCGAATTTGAGATATATGACCGCGATGCCATGATTGCAAAATACGGCTTCACACCTGCCCAGTTCATAGACTTCAAAGGGCTTATGGGCGATCAGTCCGACAACATACCGGGAGTTCCGGGAGTAGGTGAAAAAACAGCCACAAAACTCATACTCGAATACGGCAGCGTGGAAAATCTGCTTGCCTCGATTGACAGTATGCCCAAAAACAAATTAAGAGAAAAAATAGAGGATAATCAGCAGCTTGCGGTTATGAGCAAAAGACTTGCAACAATCAATACAAACGCGCCCGTTGATTTTGACCCGGAGGAGTACAGACTTACAGAGCCGGACTATGACAGGCTGATTGAAATATATACAAAGCTTGAGTTCAACAGCTTTCTCAAAAAACTGAAGCTTCCCGAAAAAACCCCTGACATAAATTACAGTTACAAGGTTGCCGCTTCTACAGAGGAGATGGCAGCTGTCAGCGGAGAAGTGATAATCAAAGTATTAAGCGACGGCAATCACAAAGATATTCCTGTGATATACGGCATAGGCTGTCTGTGCGACGGCACATGCTGCTATATTGACGGTGAGAACGCAGATGCTTTTATTGAGCATCTTAATAACAGTGATGTCAGACTGACAGGACACAACCTCAAAAGCGACATATATCCTCTTATGTGCAGGGGACTCAAAAACATTCATATAAGCTTTGATACCGAAACAGCAGAGTATGTAATTGATTCGTCAAGAAGCAACTACCTGCTCAAAACCCTTGCTTTTGAATATCTGCACAGAGAGATTCCGGACGAAAAAGAGATATTTTCAAAAACAGGGCAGATAGATATGTTCGGAAACAATCAGGGGCAGTTTGCCGATTTTACGGCGCAGTGGTGCCAGAGCGTATCCGAGCTGAAACCTGTATTGCAGAGTCTGATATCAAAAGAAGGTCTTGACAGATTATATTACGATATAGAGCTGCCGCTGATTGAAGTACTCGCTTCCATGGAAATGTACGGTTTCAGAATAGACAGCAGTGTGCTTACAGACATAGGCAGTGAAATAACAGCAAAAATTGAGGTGCTGACAAATTCAATATATGAGCTTGCAGGAGAGAAATTCAATATCAACTCGCCTTTGCAGCTGGGGAATATACTGTTTGAAAAACTGCAGCTTCCGGCAGGCAAAAAAACACAGAGAGGATATTCAACCAGCGCGGAGGTTCTTGAAAAATTAAAAGACAAGCACCCTGTAATAGACCAAATTCTCGAATACAGAACACTGACAAAATTAAACGGCACTTATGTGGAGGGGCTGCTTCCTCTTATTCACAAAGACGGCAGACTCCATGCCCACTTCCAGCAGACAGTGACAGCTACAGGCAGACTCAGCTGTACGGAGCCTAATCTGCAGAATATACCGGTAAAAACCGAATTCGGCAGGCAGATACGAAAGGCTTTTGTTCCGGAGGGGCAGGACTTCATTCTTGCAGGCGCGGATTACTCACAGATAGAGCTCAGAGTTTTAGCACATATGTCGCAGGATGATGCTCTTATTGAAGCATTCAACAACGGGGCGGACATTCACAGAAGTACGGCGGCAAGAGTTTTTGGCATATCTGCAGAGGAAGTCACGCCGGAGCAGAGAAGCAGTGCCAAGGCCATCAATTTCGGAGTAATTTACGGGATGAGCAGCTTCGGGCTTGCATCGGAGCTTAACATATCAAGAAAAGAAGCCGAGAAATATATAGACGACTACTTTGAAAAGCATTCAAAAGTAAAAGAGTTCATGGATCATCAGATTGAGCAGTGCAGGCAGACAGGATATGTTAAGACCATAGAGGGTCGCAAAAGATATATCAAAGAAATAAACGGATCTGCATATATGGTCAGACAGGCAGGCGAGAGGCTTGCAATGAACAGCCCTATACAGGGCAGCGCAGCCGATATTATCAAAATAGCGATGAACAAGGTATACAGAGCACTCAAAGAAGGCAATTTCAGATCCAGACTAATACTGCAGATACATGACGAACTCATTATCGAAACATATGCCGACGAGCGGGAACAGATTAAGGCTCTTCTCAAAGAGAATATGGAAAACGCCGTATCGCTTACAGTAAAAATGTCGGCGGACGTAAACGAGGGAACAAGCTGGTATGAGCTTAAATAAAGGAGAATGCAAGATGGTTATAGGACTTACAGGGGGCATAGGAACAGGCAAATCTACGGTGTCGGAGTATCTCGCATCAAAGGGATTTGAAATAATCGACGCAGACCTCATAGCAAGGCAGCTGGTAATGCCCGGCTCGCCTCTGCTTGATGAAATCGGCAGGACATTCGGAAGCAGGTTCATACTGCCTGACGGAAGCCTTGACCGAAAAGCTCTCGGAGCTTATGTTTTTCAGGATGGCAGCAGAAAAAAACAGCTTGATGACATAATGATGGGAAGCATAGTTTCGAGGATAAGGGAGAGGATACAAAATGCGCGAAACAGGGTCATTTTAGATGCGCCGCTGCTGTTTGAGGCAGGACTTGATGCAGATGTTGATTACGTATGGCTTGTGGATGCATCTGATGATGTCAGAATCAGGAGAGTATGTGCCAGAGATAATATATCTGCAGGGCAGGTTGCGGACAGAATCAGCAATCAGATGCCTCAGAGTGAAAAGGCGGCAAAATCCGATGAAATCATAGACAACTCAGGAAGTGAGGAGGAGCTGTATCGTCAGATAGATCAGCTGATAAAAAAATATGCATAAAAAATTCATATCCATATTACTTATACTGGCAATGCTGCTTACGTTTTCAGCCTGCAGAAGCGTCAAAGAGATCATCACAGGTGAAAACTCAGACAATGCCACCTACAAAAAAAGCAGCACTGTAAATTTTGCAATAAGCAACATCAAAACACTGAATCCTGTGGTATCACATGATGAGGATACCTACTATATATCCAAGCTGATATACCAGGGACTGTTTTCTCTTGATGAAAATCTGATTCCGCAAAACGATCTTGCCGATGATTATACCATAAGCAAAAACAAAAAATCGGTGACGGTAACTCTTGACAGCAAAGCATGTTTCAGTGACGGAGAAAAAGTTACGGCATCAGATGTCGAGTTTTCCGTAAACGCATACAAGCAGGCAGGGAGCAAATCAATATACAGCAGCTATGTGTCGTGCATTGAATCAGTAACGGTAAAAGACAGCAGCACAGTGAAAATATCGTTTACACAGGCAGGAGAGGGCGGAATTAACAGGCTGGTATTCCCGATACTGCCGCAGCACAAATACTCCTCATATGCGGAGCTGTCCGCATCTGACGAAAATTTCAGACCCGTAGGTTCGGGAATGTATCGTGTGGCCAAATATGACAGCAGCAAAACCCTTGTGCTGAAACCAAATGATGAGTACAGCGGCCAGCAAGCCGACAACAGGCTTGTGTTTAATGTTTATCAGAAAAGCGCGGATATAATGAATCTGACAGACGGCAATCTGGTTTCATTTTCGGTGAACAAGGATACCGAAAGGCAGACCGAAATAGGCAGCAAGAATCTCAAAACAACAGAATTTCTGTCCAATGAAGTTGAGTATGTGGGGTTTAACTGCAGCAGCGGCATTACGGCAGATAAGAACATCAGACAGGCTATAGCCTATGCCATAGATTTAAGCAGCATAATAAGCAAGGCATACTACAGCTGCGGAGTAAAAACGGACAGCCTTTTTTATCCCGGATTTTACGGCACCGAAAACAAAGGTGATATGTACAGTCTGAGCCGCAAAAAATCAAAGGATATTTTAG
>CAVJEY010000192.1:0-4344 GCA_963648745.1 Christensenellaceae bacterium Phil1 | reverse complement strand
GAAGAAGCCTCTTTTTATATTGATTAATTTGCTGTAATTCATATAAATTCTAAACAATATTGCACGCTATAGAGCTTGCATGATAAAATACAGTCAGTTGGTAAAGTGAATTTGAAAAGGACAGGAAGATGAGAATTTTTGATACAAATGTGCAGCAGTTAAAGTATACGGTTCTGATGGAGGTGGCATATCAGACATGGCTTGGCAATGACTCCTTTGCGGTGTTCAATGAAATCGCCAATGAAATAGTCAAAAAAGACAAGCCTCCTATGAGCTGCTGTATCTACAAGGACAGAGCCATTGTGGCAGAGAGAATCAGACTGGCGCTTGGCGGCAACAAAAACAATCCCAATGTTATTCAGGTTATTGACATTGCCTGCGATGAATGTCCGGAAGCAGGACATACGGTAACCGATCTGTGCAGAGGATGTATTGCTCACAGATGCGCGGATGTGTGCAGACTGGGTGCAATCAGGTTTGATGAAGAGGGACAGGCACATATTGACAAGAGCAAATGCGTTGAATGCGGTAAATGCGCCAAAGCGTGTCCTTACAGCGCAATTGCCAATTTCAAGAGGCCATGCGAGAGAGCCTGCAGATTTGATGCCATCAGTATGGCAGAGGGCGGAGAGGCCAAGATAGATAACGACAAATGCGTTGCCTGCGGAGCCTGTGTATATACCTGCCCGTTTGGAGCTACTGTAGACACATCCGCCATCGTGGATGTGGTGAATATGATTATGGACAGCGAAAACAACAGTAAATACAGAATATATGCCATGGTTGCGCCTGCCATTGCCAGCCAGTTTAATTATGCCAAGACAGGTCAGGTAATTGCGGCAATCAGGGAACTTGGATTTTACAGGGTGCATGAGGTTGCTCTCGGCGCTGATATGGTTGCGTGGTCTGAGGCACAGGAGCTTATTGACAGGGGTTTCCTTACATCTTCGTGCTGTCCTGCTTTTGTAAAATACATAAAAACAAAATTTCCGGAGCTTGAGGAGCACATTTCACACAACTTATCGCCTATGGCAACGCTGGGCAGATTTATCAAACAAAAAGATCCGGAGGCAAAGGTTGTATTTATAGGGCCATGCACATCTAAAAAAATGGAAATAAAGCAGGATAGGGTTAAGGATTATGTTGATTATGTACTTACCTTTGAGGAGCTGCAGGCTCTTATTGACAGTAAGGATATAATTGTGGAGGAGCTTGAACCTGCCCGTTTAGATGAAGCCTCATATTACGGCCGTATATTTGCAAGAAGCGGAGGGCTTGCAGAGGCAGTGGCGGAGGCAGTAAAAGAGCTTGCACCGGAGGACTTTGACCTGAACCCTGTGGTGTGTGAAGGTGTGGACAAATGCAAGCCGGTACTGATGCGCGCCAAAAAAGGTATGCTGCCTAACAATTTTATCGAGGGTATGATATGCAGCGGCGGCTGCGTTGGCGGAGCGGGCTGCCTTACCCATACAGGCGAATCGCAAAAGAAAGATATTGATGAATACGGACAGGCATCAGGTTTTGAAAGTATAAAAGCTGCTGTTGACGGAGCAGAGAATATCATATGAAATATTACGGCTTCCTGTGGCAAGAATAAGTTATCACAGGAGGCTTTTTTGAAAAAGACAGGAATACAAATTGCTGTATCGGGGATACTTCAAAGTAAATTGAAGTTTGTTTGAAGTGAACTTGAAGTTGACTTTGAAGTGACTTTGAAGTATAGTTGAAGTAACACAGAAAAGAGGTGAGGAATATGTATTTAGAGGAGATAGTTGAAGATATACAGCTGGAAAGTGATAAATTTGAAAGTAAAGCGCTTCTAAATCGTGATGATGTTGTTGGCTGGCTCAAAAGCATTGCAGGATTTGCGAATGCTTCAGGGGGAGATTTCTACATCGGAGTAGAGGACAAGACAAACAGGCTGATTGGTTTTGACAGAAGAAGCGCTGACAATGAAAGAAACTATTTCAATAATCAGGTGAATGAACATTTGACACCCAGACCGCAAATGAAAATTTCCTTTATACGATATGAAATAAAAGGAAATGAAAGATTCGTGATAAAGGTAAGCATACAGGAATCCTCAGTAAAACCGGTAATTTTGAAATACAAAAATATCCCGTCCATTTTTATGAGACGTGATGGCTTTACAAATGGTGCGACCTATGAAGAAATTATCGAGATGAGTGTAAAAAGTAAAAATACTCAGTATGATATTCTTGTGTCGGATATAAAATATGATCCGAAGGAACTGTCAGATCTCCATAGGTTTTATGAAAAACACAATGATGGAGCAGCCTTAAAAGAAAAAGCCTTAAAGTCTTTGGGCTTTGTAAATGAAGAAGGCTATCTGCTGAACGGTGCGGTTTTGTTTCTCGATAATTATAAAGGAAATAAAACAGAAGTGCAGTGCTCGGTGTTTTCAGGGTTTAACAAAGGAAGTGAAAGAATTGTTACTATCAATCGTTTTAATGGGAACATTACGTCAACGATTGAGTATATGATGGATTTTGTAAATCAAAGAATGAATCATTCAATGGTAAAGCTTGATGATGCCAGAATTAATATAGACGCATATCCTGCCAGAGCTTTGTTTGAAGGTATAATAAATGCAGTGGCACACCGGGATTACTATCTGGACGGAACACAGATACAGGTCGATATGTTTAAGGACAGATTGGAAATATCCTCGCCGGGAGGATTTTACCGGGGAGAGAAGCTTGGAAAAACCTATGACTTGTCCGGCATAATTTCCAAGAGAAGAAATGAACTGATTTCAGGAGTTTTAGTTGCCTGTAATGTAATGGAGGCAGCCGGAACAGGATTTGATAAGATTACGGAAGAATATGCAGCAGCGGATGAAGCGCATAAGCCATATATTTATTCAGCATCTGACCATTTTACATTAGTGCTTCCGGATCTGACCTATGATAAGGGGGTTGAAGGCAAGGATGCTCCTGTCCTTACTTTCACGCCGGTTCAGGGAGGCACAAAGCTGGATGGAAAAGTGCTGTCATTCTGTTATTTCAAGGCGCGCAAGGTCGCAGAGATTGCTGAATATCTTGGGATAAGCAATTCGACATATTTCAGAAAGAAGGTTCTTGATAATCTTGAAAAACAGGGATATCTGGAGAAGAATAAGGTGTCGAGAGCAACGTTTTACAAAACAAACCCGAATATGGTTAATGTTGAATAAACAAGAAGACAGTTATGAGGATAAAAGTATGAGAAAAGATGTTTTAACATTAGAGATGATAGCCGATACCGTTAAGCCGGTTGCGGCCAAATATCAGGTAGAGGCAATATATTTATTTGGTTCCTATGCCAGAGGGGAAGCAACAGCTGAGAGTGATTTGGACTTTTTAGTTTTTGGAGGCGAATCATTTAGAAAAACGTTGATATTTGCTTTGGCAGAGGATTTGAGAGAAGCTTTTAACAAAGCGGTAGATGTTTTTGAAATTGATGAAGTTGAGCGGGACAGCTTGTTTTACGATACAATTATGAGGGAAAGGAAACTTGTTGCATGAAGTATTCAGATGAGCAGCGTATTCGGAAGATATATGAATACACATTCAAGTTACAGGGATATATTGAAGTTATGAAATATTACAGCTTTCTGCGGTAAAAACAAGTTATCGCAGGAGGCTTTTTTATTAAACCATAGACGTGCGCATACGCGGCGAACGTGCGTTTACAATGGGACGCAGGTGTGATATAATCAGATATAAATCAATTTACGGAGAGTATTTATGGAGCGTTTTAAGATATCATCTGAATACAGGCCGACAGGCGATCAGCCTCAGGCAATAGATATACTTGCCCGCGGTGTTTTAGACGGCAGGAAGCACCAGACCCTTATGGGAGTTACAGGCTCCGGCAAGACCTTTACCATGGCCAATATCATCGAAAGGGTTCAGAAGCCGACACTTGTAATATCCCACAACAAGACTCTGGCTGCACAGCTCCATGGAGAATTCAAGGAGTTTTTTCCGGACAATGCCGTTGAATACTTTGTGTCCTACTATGACTATTATCAGCCAGAAGCATATGTTGCATCAACCGACACATATATAGAGAAGGATTCGGATATCAATGACGAGATAGAGAAGCTCCGCCACTCTGCAACGGCAGCTCTTGCAGAGCGCAGAGATGTAATCATAGTCGCATCGGTATCCTGCATATACGGACTGGGTTCCCCTGTGGACTACGAAAATCAGGTGATATCCCTTAGACCCGGCATGGAAAAAGAGCGTACAGAGCTGCTCCGCAAGCTCATAGATATTCAGTACACCCGAAACGATCTCGGCTTTGTCAGGGGCACATTCAGAGTCAGAGGAGATGTTA
>CAVJEY010000191.1:0-4347 GCA_963648745.1 Christensenellaceae bacterium Phil1 | reverse complement strand
TCATCTTCATTAAAAAAGTCCTGTATATAGTCAAGAAAATCCTCGAAGTCCTCAAAATCGCTCTGCACGAAATCATACAGTATCGGCTCCTTGAATTCATACTTTGACACCAGCGCAAGATACCTGTTCAGATCGCTTCGCCTCAGATCCCTTTCGAGATTGTGAATGTTTTCGATGCTGTAGGCTGCAGCTATCAGCTGTCCGAAAGCCGTAACATAATATATACCGTACACATCCTCGCTCATTTTGAACACTCTCTTGTTGACGTGCTCATTGTTCTTGTTGAAAATCATATAGAACCTGCCGTTTTCGTGAGATGTAACCATCGAGTTCAGAGAGAGCTCCATCATCCCCATATCAAATATCTCAGGGCTTGTAAGTATATCATACACTGTCACAAATTCCGGCCTTGCAAGCATCATTGCAGCCTCCGCAGAGCTGACTCTGAAGCCTGAACATCTGCTAAAGTACGTCACTCTGAAATTCTCGACATGAACCTCAGAAACCAGCAGCATATAGCGCTCACCCGAATCTATAAGGCTTTCGCACATATATCTGCCCTCAGAAATCTCGTCTATGACATTGCGATAAAGAGCCGCTGCCCTGAAGTCATCATAAACTTTAACATCCACATCCTCCTCTGCAAGAAACCCTGCGGCCTCGTAATCGTGACTGAAACATCGCATAAGAAAATAGTTTACGGTCTGATAATCCGATTTTATAACCGTACATTCTCTTTTCATAAGCTCCTTTTTTTCGCCTGCCGTAAGTTCAGTCCGTCTGTCAGTCACAAATGCATATTCTGCCTCATCAGGCGGAAGCTTGATATTGCGGCTGATGTTAAAATCAATGTATTCCTGAAGCAGAGCTCTTGCCTGTTTCTCTGTTATGTCTATCTGCCTGCCTCCAAGGCCTCCGGCAAATGACTGCTCAACAATCACAATCTGAGCCATGTCATTGCCCCTGACGCTCTTATAGCGTTCAAAGCCATGTTCCTCACAGTCAAAATAGAAGAACTGATGCAGATCCTCATCGTCTATTATCCAGTGGATGTACATGCAGATTACACCCATAAGCCTTGTGTCTGTCACATAGGCCGATATAAATGATATGCTTTTGCTGACAGGGCTGCCGCAGAGACCTCCCCTTATAAGTTTGAGTTCTGATTTATTCAAAAGCTTTACCTTCCTTTTAATAGTCGATTAAATTAAGTATACCCTATTTCAGGCAAATTACAAATACCCTATTTTGAACAAATTACAAGTTGACAATTACAGAGTATGTTAATATAATATATTACATCGGACAGCTAAATATAATCCTTATTAAGAGCGGCTGAGGGAATAGGCCCAGTGAAGCCCGGCAACCTGTATCAACAAGGTGCTAAATCCTACAGAATACCAATTCTGAGAGATGAGGAATCCATTGATTTATATGCCTCTTTTCAGAAAAGAGGCTTTTTATTTGAATAAGGATTAAAGATTACAAGGAGGTAACCAAAATGAAAAAATTATTCACATCAGAGTCAGTAACCGAAGGCCATCCTGACAAAATATGCGACCAGATATCAGACGCTGTACTGGACGCTATTCTTGAACAGGATCCTATGGGCAGAGTTGCTGCCGAAACAACAGTAAACACAGGCTATGCAATGATAATGGGAGAAATCACAACATCCTGCTATATTGACATACCTAAAATCGCAAGAGATGTAATTACCCAAATAGGATATGACAGAGGCAAATACGGCTTTGACGGACATACCTGCGCCATTATGACATCGATAGACGAGCAGTCCGGAGATATTGCAATGGGCGTTGACAATGCTCTTGAATACAAGGAAGGCTCGCTTCACGACGAGGCTGTGATAGAATCAACAGGCGCGGGAGATCAGGGCATAATGTTCGGTTTTGCCTGCAACGAAACTCCTGAGCTTATGCCTATGCCTATAGCGCTGGCGCACAAGCTGGCAATGCAGCTTACAAAGGTCAGAAAAAACGGAACTCTTAAATATTTAAGACCTGACGGCAAAACTCAGGTTACAGTCGAATACGACAATGATGAGGTTAAGAGAATAGATACCGTACTGGTTTCAACCCAGCACGACCCGGACGTATCACTAGAGCAGATCAGAGCGGATATGCTTGAATATGTAATCAGACCCGTAATCCCCGCAGAATTGCTTGATGATGACACCAAATACTTTGTAAACCCTACCGGCAGATTTGTAATCGGCGGACCGCATGGAGATTCGGGACTTACGGGAAGAAAAATAATAGTTGATACCTACGGCGGATATGCAAGACACGGCGGCGGGGCTTTTTCAGGCAAAGATCCGACAAAGGTTGACCGTTCGGCCACCTATGCTGCAAGATACGTTGCAAAAAACATCGTTGCCGCAGGCCTTGCGGACAAATGTGAAATACAGCTTGCATATGCAATAGGCGTTGCAAAGCCTGTATCAATACTTGTAGATACATTCGACACAGGCAGAATTTCAGACGAGGATATATCCTCACTTGTCGCAAAACATTTCGATTTAAGACCGGCGGCAATCATCAGAGATCTGGATCTGAGAAGACCTATCTACAGACAGGTTGCAGCATACGGACACTTCGGAAGAACAGACATAGATCTTCCTTGGGAACATACAGATAAGGCTGAAATATTAAGAAAAGAAGCAGGCATATGCTAAATGCTCAAGGCGAGGGATATCAGTCCTTCGCCTTTAATAATATATCGAAAGCCTGTCTGCATATTTTTTTCATCTCCGCCTGTCTTGTATTTGTCAGCGCTATAAGATAAAACTCCTCTGCAGGGCATATCCACAAAGCCGATGAGAAGCCGTCATCGCCGCCGTTATATCCATAGTATGTAAACCCGTTTCTCTCATAGACAAACCAGCCCAGAGCCATATATTCATTCTTATTAAAAGTCTTTACCTGCGGCTGCCACATACGGCTGTAGGTTTCATGCACAAGCAGCGGTTCCGGTGCTTTTCCGAGGCTGCTGTCTATATGAAGCTGTGCAAACCTCTCAAGGTCATATATATTTGATGTCAGAGTCGAGCTTGGCGCATGGATTCTGTTATAGGGATAATATCGTTCATAAACGATATGTTTCGACAGGTTCTTGGTATGAGGCTTTACAATCGCATCTCTGTCGCTTCTTGCAAATGTAAGAAACGACGAGGCCTCCATACCCGCAGACGCAAATATATTCTCATCTATATAATGTTCAAAGCTTGTCCCCGCAATCTCAGCTATAACCGCGCCCAGTATGTCGTAGCCCGCATCGCTGTAGCAGAACCTGTTTGCCGCAGGCGCTGACAGCAATGCTCTTTTTCTTATCTCATCACCCAGAACATATCTTTTGAGTGCATCATCATCTGTTTCGGGTCTGTCCCAGTGAAGGTCAGTCACCATCCCTATACCCGAAGTATGCAGAAGCAGATCTCTGACAGTAATTGCCTCTGCTCTCGCATCGTTTATTTTAAATTCACGAATTATATCGGTTATTCTGGCGTTAATATCAGGCCTGCCTCTCTCTGCAAGCTGCATTACGGCCGTTGCGGTAAACAGCTTGGCAACAGAGGCGCAGTGAAACACATCGTTTAATTCCAGCTGCTTTTTTGCAGGGAAATCCGAATACCCAAAAGCTCTCCTGTATATTAAATCCCCTTTTTTTACCGACACCGCAAGCCCCGGCAGATCCTGATAAAAATATGCATCCTCAAAATATCTGTCTAAATTATTCAAAAGCAGCTCCTTTACTTTTCATGATATATTATAGTATACTAAATATATCAAGTTTTGTGAAAGGATAATATTATGAAATACACAAATTTTAAGGGCAGCAAAGCCTCTCTTCTGGGAATGGGCTGCATGAGGCTTCCTCTGGGCAGTGACGGCAAGGTTGACGAGGCAGAGGCAATCCGTATTATAAGGCACGGTATTGACAGCGGCATCACCTATGTTGATACCGCATATATGTATCACGACGGACTCAGTGAGAAGGTGCTTGGCAAAGCTCTCAAAGACGGCTACAGGGAAAAGGTGCTGCTGGCAGACAAGATGCCGCCATGGCTGGCCAAAAGCGAGGAGGACATCGAGAAGATTTTTAACAAACAGCTTGAAAGACTGCAGACAGATCATATAGATATGTATCTTGTTCACAACGTTGGCAGCAAGCTGTGGAAATTCACAGAAAAATATAATGTGCTCGATTTCCTTGCAAAGAAAAAAGCAGAGGGCAAAATCGGACACATCGGATTTTCATTCCACGACGACTACGAATTTTTTGAAGAGGTTATCGACAAATTCCCATGGGAGTTTGTGCAGATACAGC
>CAVJEY010000190.1:0-4375 GCA_963648745.1 Christensenellaceae bacterium Phil1 | reverse complement strand
GAGGAGCTTGGCAGGAGCGAAGGCCTTGCAGAGGGCGAGGCTTCCGGCAGAGCTGCAGTGGCTAAGGCTCTAAAAGAAAAAGGTGTTGCCATTGATATTATAGCTGAAACTTCAGGACTGTCTGCAGAGGAAATAGAGAAACTGTAGGCAGGCACTTTGATTAGCTGGTGGACTTGATATATAAATATACCTTATTAAGGTGAATTGTCCTGCTTTCAGTCCGGTATGATGCGGGTATGTCAGGACAGGTAAATAACCTGAAAAATGCGGGCGGCCTTTTGACCGCCTTGTATTGTATCTGAAATCTGGGAGTGATACCTTTTTCGGATGATCTGCTGTCAGCATCATTATCACTTGCATGACAGCTATCCGGCAGAGTATCTGCATACAGCAAATAATATATAAATTCCCTGACAGAGGTAATTTGTATACCAAAGGCAAGCGTCAAACCATGCGCACCTGTGCAACAACTTAAAAGCATGAGAGAATATTTCTGTCAGTGACAGTACAATATGCAGAGAGGAGAACTCATGAACGATACCTGCCGGAACGCCGGGCTGCTGACCTGAAGTTATCATTGCGGAGAGAAAATTCCTGCTCCATGGGAATTTTGGGCAGCTTCACAACAGTTTGCCCGCATTTTTGTGCTGTGATATAAATAATCTGCATACTAATATTCAAATTTCGACAAATAGGTGTGCGAAAATCTATTGATTTTTATACCCGCTTGTGTTAAACTTTAATGGTTACTTATTCAGGAGGTATTAGTCGATGAATACTTTTTTATTTGTATTACTTGGACTGGCCAGCATAGTGCTTATAGCATCAATTCTGCTCCAGTCAGGAAACAGTGCCGGATTATCAGGCTCCATCGGTGGCGGTGCAGAGCAGCTTTTCGGCAAAAAGAGAGCAAGGAAATACGACGCAATATTAAACAAGGTTACAACAGTGGCCGGTATTCTTTTTATAGTTCTTTCATTGGTACTTGTGGCAATGGAATAATTATATATTAAATTGTTTTAAATTATTATTAATTTAATATGTGCTTTTTTCTATAAGAGGTATCGTTCTGTAAGAAAATCGTTCGATGCCTTTTATAGTCGTGTGAAAAGGCACAGAGGAGGTATTAAAAATGAGCACACTAGCAATTCTTGTACCTGTCGCCGCGTTTGTCGGACTAATAGTAGCATACGCTCTTGCTGCTTGGATCGGCAAACTTGACGAAGGTAACGAGAGAATGAAGGAAATCGCAGGCCATATTCGCGAAGGCGCTATGGCATTCCTTAAAAGAGAATACAAGACTATGGCAATAGTTATAGTTGTGTTATTCCTGATTATAGGATTTGCATTAAACAGCTGGGTAACAGCCATACTGTATGTAATAGGCGCACTGCTGTCAGTTCTTGCAGGTTTCTTCGGAATGAAAGTTGCAACTCTTGGTAATGTCAGAACAGCACATGCGGCAGAAGAAAGCGGCATGGCAAAAGCCCTCAAGGTAGCGTTCAGATCAGGCGCTGTTATGGGTCTTTGCGTTTCGGGTCTCGGACTTCTGGGACTTGGCGTAGTATTCTGCGTTCTTGACCTTGCAACAGTTATGGAATGCGTGACAGGCTTCGGTCTTGGCGCATCATCAATGGCACTGTTCGGAAGAGTAGGCGGCGGTATCTACACCAAAGCTGCAGACGTAGGCGCTGACCTTGTAGGTAAGGTTGAAGCAGGAATCCCTGAAGACGACCCTAGAAACCCTGCAGTTATCGCAGATAACGTAGGTGACAACGTAGGTGACGTTGCAGGTATGGGTTCAGACCTGTTTGAATCATATGTAGGATCAATCATATCCGCTATTACGCTTGCTGCTGTTGCAGCTGCAAATGCGGGAGGAGCATTCACAGAAACAGCGGCAGCTGTATTCCCTCTTGTTCTTTCGGCTATAGGCGTTTTAGCTTCAGCAATAGGCATACTGCTTGTAAGAGGCAAGGAAGGCGGCAACCCTTCATCAGCTCTTAACATGGGAACATATATTTCAGGTGCCATAGTTATTATTGCATCATTCATATTAAGTAATGCAATGCTCCACAGCCTTTCATACGCGTGGGCTATAATTGCAGGACTTGTTGTAGGTATAGCAATCGGTAAAATCACTGAAATCTATACTTCGGCGGATTACAAATCAGTTAAAAGAATTGCAGAACAGTCACAGACAGGTTCGGCAACAACTATCATTTCAGGTCTCGGCGTTGGTATGATGTCAACATTATGGCCTATCATCTGCATCTGTATTGGAATTGTTGTATCATATGCGGTTGCAGGCGTATACGGTATCGCTCTTGCGGCAGTAGGTATGCTTTCAACAACAGGTATGACTGTAGCGGTAGACGCTTACGGTCCTGTATCAGACAATGCGGGCGGTATTGCAGAAATGTCAGAACTTCCTCCGGGAGTAAGAGAAATTACGGACAAGCTTGATG
Organism: Christensenellaceae bacterium Phil1; assembly: GCA_963648745.1. GTDB lineage: Bacteria > Bacillota > Clostridia > Peptostreptococcales > Anaerovoracaceae > UMGS973. Next base: position 1,907 of record CAVJEY010000190.1, on the reverse strand, counting down.
CGGTAGGAAACACTACAGCAGCTATAGGCAAAGGCTTTGCCATAGGCTCTGCAGCCCTTACAGCACTTGCGCTGTTTGTATCATATGCAGAGGTTGCAGGACTGACAGTGGTTGACCTGTTAGACCCGATCGTAATCGTAGGTATATTCATCGGAGCAATGCTGCCGTTCCTGTTCACAGCACTCACAATGAACTCTGTAGGTAAAGCAGCAAACCAGATGATTGAAGAAGTAAGAAGACAGTTCAGAGAGAAAAAAGGCATCATGGAAGGAACAGAAAAACCTGACTATGCTAAATGCGTAGACATTTCAACAGGCGCTGCTCTCAAAGAAATGATTGCTCCGGGACTTATTGCAATCGTGGTTCCTATCATCGTAGGTATTGTACTTGGAGTTACAGGACTTGGCGGAATGCTTGCAGGCGCACTTTCATCAGGTGTACTTCTTGCCATAATGATGGCAAACGCAGGCGGCGCATGGGATAATGCCAAGAAATACGTTGAAGAAGGCAATTACGGCGGCAAGGGTTCAGAGACTCATAAGGCTACAGTTGTCGGTGACACAGTAGGTGACCCGTTCAAGGACACATCAGGACCGTCAATCAACATCCTTATCAAGCTTATGACTATCATTTCACTTGTATTCGCTCCACTGTTTGTGCAGATCGGCGGATTACTGTAATTGAAGATATTAAGGCAGGTAGAGAAATCTATCTGTCTTTTTTGATTTTTTGTGCAATAAACCGCTGGCTTCCTGTGTTGTATATATAAATGAGATGAATATGGAGGGAAAAATATGAGTGAAGAATTAAAAAAAGAAATAGTAAAAGCTGATGAAAGTGAAAACAAGACAAACATGAAGCTCAAAATCGCACTTGCGATAGCGGCAGCAGCTATAGTTATAGGAGGGGCAGTGTTTGCGGTATCGGCAGCCAGAGGCGGCAGTGATAACAGCAGTCAGCAGCCTGATACGGAAATAAGCAGCAGTCAGCAGCAGATTCCGGAGGATGTAATCGGCGAAGAAGCCGCACTTGAGACTGCAATTAAAGAAGCGGGGGTCAAGGAAGCCGATGTGACCAATTCATATGTAGAGCTTGAGTCTGATGACGGTATTGCCAGATATGAGGTTGAGATTTATGCAGACAATACGGAATACAGCTTTGAAATTGATGCACAGACAGGAAACATCCTGAGCTATGAAAAAGAAAACGCAGAGGGTTCATACAGCGTCAGCGGAAGCGGAGAAGCTGATGTATCATCAGATGAAGCAAAGAAAATCGCCATAAAAAAGGCAGGAGTAAACTCATCTGACATATATAATATGGATATAGAGCTTGAACAGGGAGTATATGAAGTAAGCTTTGACTGCGGCGGCCTGGAATACGATGTGGTTATAGATGCAGATACGGGAGATGTTGTGCATTATACGACCGAGTATGATGACTGATTTCAGGAGCAAAAACTTTTGCAAAAGATTTTCAAAAAAGCATTGACAAAGGGAGAAGGATTTGATAAGATAATCTAGCTGTCGCCGAGAGGCAGACAGCGGATATTCTTCAAAAAAAGTCGAAAAAAGTTCTTGACAAACAACGACCTTTGAGATAGAATATTAAATGTTCGCAGCAAATGCGAACGAGAACATTGAAAACTCCATAGTGTAAAGATTTAGTCAGGAAAACTACGGTTTTCCAATATGATTAAACAGTACAATCAATCATCAGATTGGTAAGAATTCTAAATGGATTCACGTACGATTCTTTTGAAAAAACAAACAATAGCGAGAACGCAGATGCGTTTATCGAGTCAGACGATTTAAATGCTTCGAAAGAAGCTTTAGATACCACTTAAATAAGAGTTTGATCCTGGCTCAGGATGAACGCTGGCGGCGTGCCTAACACATGCAAGTCGA
>CAVJEY010000189.1:3916-4398 GCA_963648745.1 Christensenellaceae bacterium Phil1 | reverse complement strand
GAATTTTGCTTCTGGCAGGACTTGTTTTATTCTTTCATTATGTTGACTTGAGTGGTTGGGCGCAATTTGTTTATTATCTTGTAACGTTTATAGTATTTTATCTTGCATATGGTATATTTCTTATTCCATATAACGCATTAGGTGCTGAACTTACTGATGATTATGATGAAAGAACAAAATTAAGAACACCTGCAACATTTATGAACTGCATTGGAAATATAGTAGGAATTTCATTGCCGCTTACAGCTGTAGCAGTACTTATAAATAATGGTGCAACTGAGGCCAGAGCATGGAATTACTTTGCTGTTTTTGTTGGTATTGTTTGTTTTATATCACTGCTGATAACATGGATAACAACAAAGGGAAAAGAATTGCCTGCAAACATTCTTGTAAATGAGGAAAAAGAGGCAAATCCTTTTAAAACTTTTTGGCAGATCTTAAAACTTAAACCTTTTAAGTACATAATATGTATACTTGTTTTG
>CAVJEY010000189.1:0-3906 GCA_963648745.1 Christensenellaceae bacterium Phil1 | reverse complement strand
TGGTATTTCAATCAGGACTTGTTTATTATGTCCTTTATTGTGCAGGTCTTACGGAAGCACAAATGTCTACAGCAATGTTTATATATATTTTTATAGGAATGGGATGGACTGTTGTAATCTCTTTCCTTGCAACAAAAGTTAACAAGAAGAACGGAATGGCAATATGCTTCATATTGTCAGCTGCAGGTATGGCAATATTCTATTTTACAGGAGTACATTCATTTGGAATGCTTATAGCTCTGCTTGCTGTATTCGGGATAGGAAACGGGGCATATTGGCTTATTATTTATCCTATAGTATACGATATTGCAGAACTTTATGAGTATAAATACGGTAAACGAAAAGAGGGTGCATTGATGTCCATGTATGGCTTTATATTTACAATTTCCAGCGCATTAGGCACTCAGGTGCTTACTGTCGCAATGACGGCAGTTGGATATAATCAGACTCTTGAAGTGCAGGCGGAAAATACTGTTTCAGGTATTGCAGGTATTGTACTTGGAATTCCTGTAATAGTTTTTGCTTTGGCTGCAGTTTGCTGCCTGTGTTACCCAATGTCAAAGAGCGCTTTTGAAAAAATGATGGTTCAGCTGGAGAAAAAGAGAACAGGTGAATCTGTTGATGAAAAAGGACTGGAAAGGATTATTTAGGTGACTGAAATGATTGCATTGTATAATGGTAAAATATACAGTCAAAACAAATTTGAGGAAGCAATCCTTATAGACGGGAAGTATATAAAAGCCATAGGAAAAAACAGTGAAATACTGAAACACATATCTGCAGATAAAGAAAAAATAAACCTGGAGGGTAAAGTTGTATTACCTGGATTTATAGATTCTCATGCTCATGGTCCGCTGTCAATAAGCAGTGTGTCCGGAAAAATAGATATGACTGCGGGGACTTCCAGAGATGAGTATCTTGAACTTGTGAAAAACTTTATAAATCAAAACAGTGAAAAAGAAATTTTTATGGGAATGGGATGGCTAAACCCTGCATTTGATAAGAATGGACCTGACAAGGAAGCCCTTGACAGAATATGTTCGGATACTCCGGTTGTTTTAAAGTCGGGAGACGGACACTCCGTATGGTGCAATTCAATTGCGATAGAGAAAGCCGGAATTAATAAGAATACACCTGATCCTGAAGGAGGTTTTATAGAAAGAAATCAGGACGGATCATTAAGAGGAACTTTTCGTGATCAGGCTCAGGAGCTGATTCTAAAAATTGTTCCGGAACCGACAGTCGATGAATTTAAGGAGGCTATTGCGGAATTTCAGGAAATGATGATCAGATATGGGCATACTGCAGTTTTTGATCCAATGGTAGATATCGATGGAAATATGATTAAAGCGTACAGAGAAATGAGTGAAGCCGGAGAATTAAAGATAAAATTCGGTCTGGCCTATACAAGTGATCCAAAGCAGCCTGAGACTTCAATTGAACAATATGAAAAATCGGGACCTGTAGAAGAAGATAAGCTGACAGAGGGATCATTTGTTAAAATTTTTGTCGATGGTGTTGTTGAAGGCGGTACAGCGTTTCTGAAAGAAGACTATTGCAATAAGAAAGGATATAGAGGGGAGCCTTTATGGGAACAGTCAGAATTAAATAAGTTTTGTGCAAGAGTGGATAAAATAGGATATGATATACATTTTCATGTTATTGGTGATGCCGCTGTAAGACAGATGATTGATGCAATGAAATATGTCAGAACACAAAATGGATACAGAGAAAGGAATACAGTTGCTGCACATATGCAGATTGTAGATCCGCAGGACTATAGACAACTGAAAGAGCTGGATATAAGCATATCTGCAAATCCATACTGGTTTGTAAAGGCGCCGGGGTATTATGAAAATATAGAAATTCCTGTCCTCGGTTATAGAGCGGAAAAGGAATATCCAATGAAAACGTTTTTTGATTTGGGGATTACTGTATCTGCCGGAAGTGATTTTGCCGTTACTCCAAGACCATATCCTATGGCAGGAATACAACTTGCAATGCTGAGAACAGTATATGGAGAAGATCATACAAATCCTGAAAATGTTCTTAATGGAGAAGAAAAAATCACAATTGAACAGGGACTGCAGGCATTTACGGAGAATGGTGCAAAAACAATGGGTATAAGCAGTATAACCGGAAGTCTTGAAGTCGGGAAATATGCAGATATCGTTGTTATGGAAGAAAATATTTTTGATATTTCACCCGAAAAGTTATCAGAAACAAGCGTATTTATGACAATCTCAGAAGGAAGTTTGGTTTACCGAAAGGAGGTATAGACGATATGTATATATTGGAAAATGCGACGGTGTATACTGTAGAAGGAAGCGGCTGGGATAAAAACCCGAAGCAGGCAATGCTTGTAGGCGATGATGGAGTTATTCTGGCAGTGGGAAATAACGAAGAAATACATAATCTCGCTGAGGATAGTATTAAAATTTATGACTTAAAAGGAAAAACAGTACTTCCGGGATTTATAGATTCTCATGTACACGCGCCGGGGACCGCATTTACCGAATTGTATCAGATAGATTTGTTTGGAGTATTTGACAGGCAGGAAACTTTAGATACTATACGCAAATATATAATAGAACATCCGGAAAAGGAAGAATATTTCGGTGCAGGATTTAATATGGGAATGATTCAGGAATTTCTTATTGATGAAAGTCCTGTGGAGTGGCTGGACGAAATTTGCGGTGATAAAGCAATAATTCTACAGTCGTATGATTGCCATTCCTATTGGCTCAACTCATGTGCCATGAGTAAATACGGCATCGGAAAAGAAAAGAAAACTACCGGAAACGGTATGATTCACAGAAATGAAGATGGAACTCTGAAAGGAATATTTACCGACGTAAGAGATATAGGAATACCTGAGGCAGTGTATGATGAACATCAGCAAAAAGAGGCCTTAATACGTTTTGCATACAGAATGAATGCGTGGGGATATACTTCAATTATGAGTATTGCCCCTTTAATATCACTTTCGTATGACAGCTATAAGGCGCTTGCAGATGAAGAAAAGCTGACGATTAGAGCTAATCTTGCTGTAATGGTTGAAGAAAAAACAATGGATGCAGATTTTGAAAAGCTCATAAAACTGCGAAAGGAAACAGCTAACGGAGAACTTAAGGTCAATACTGCAAAATTTATGATTGACGGTGTACTTGAAGGGAATACAGCGTGGTTAAAACAACCGTACTGTATAGAAGCTGGTATGGGCGAAGATTATAATTCTGATCCTGAATGGAGTGTAAAAGGATATATGAGCGCATTAAAGAAGGCTGCAGATTATGGTATTCAGACACATAATCACTGCATTGGAGATGCTGCAGTTACGATGGTAATCGATGCGCTGAAATCTGTTCAGGGAGAAGAACTTTGTGAAAAACTCAGGAATGTTATTACACATTTAGAAGTTGTAGATTACGATGATATAAAGAAATTTGCAGAATTAGGCGTTATAGCTGCAATACAGCCGTTTTGGCATCTCAAAGAACCCGGTTTCTATGATCTTGTAGAATTGCCGTCTCTGGGAAAAGAACGCGCAGAAAAAATTTATCCGGCAAAATCGTTTGTTAAGGCGGGTGTAAAAATAACTTCGTCCGGTGATTACCCTGTTTCATTTATGAATAATCCTTTTATGGGCATAAGAGCTGGTATAACCAGAAATCTTTATAGTAAAGAGTATTATGGGGAAGAAATAAACGATGTAAATGACCCCAGATATTTACTGAATTCTGATGAGCGCTTAACAGTAAAGGATATGATTGAGGCATATACTATTAATGGGGCATATGAACTGTTCAGAGAGGATGAAACAGGCAGTCTTTCTAAAGGAAAAAAAGCGGATTTTATAGTGCTTGATAAAGATCCGCTTAAAACAGATGCGCTTGAAATGGACGG